>NZ_JBANAZ010000087.1:0-34471 GCF_059803455.1 Bradyrhizobium sp. UFLA05-108
CGCTGCGTGTGCGGGTTGAGCTTGCGCGCAGCCATGTCTTCAATCATACGCTGACGCAGCGGACTGACGGTGTTAGTGTCGCTCATGGAGAGCTCCTTCCTGATTGAGGCTGAGAACACCTCGATTCTCAGGACAGGGGCTCTCCACTGCTACCACTATTATACACTCTCAACCGGCTACCGGCCTCTCGGCTCTTGCCCCCGCGCAGCGGGCTGGAGCGCAGCGACTTCGTGCCTTGGCCCTTCGCGACAGTTTGCGCGGCGCAAGGACATGTCCGAAGTTGGGGGTAGACCGGAAGTCTTCGGCTGAGGGCCAAACCGGCGCTTTTGACTCAACCGTATTGTCCGGCCGTGCGTTGCAAGCTTAATCTGCAGAGTGGCGGTGACTGGTCTTGCGCTTCTGTATCCGGCCCTTGCGTGGAGCAGATCGCTCCTGGCCATCATGGATATCGGTCGTGTCCCCAGCGATGGTGTAGCTCGGTAGAGCAAAGCCGCCCGTACGCGCGCCCCCAATAGCGCCGTAGCGGGCGGGCGGCTTTGCGGTGGTCACCGGCGGTTCGCCGGTAGGGTCGGGTTGCGACACACCAACCTGATTCGAGGACCCACCGATGACCGATGAAATGATGAACCTTCGCACGCTTGTGGAGAAGACCCCTGATGCGGATTCGCTGCGCGAGATGATCGGCTTTGCCGCCCAGCGGCTGATGGAGCCTGAAGTCGAAGGCCAGACTGGAGCAGCCTACGGCGAGAAGAATCCGGAGCGCTTGGCTCAGCGCAACGGCTATCGGGAGCGGATCTGGGAGACCCGCGCCGGCGCGGTCGAGCTTCGCATCCCAAAATTGCGCAAGGGCTCCTACTTCCCGGGCTTCCTGGAGCCGCGTCGCATGGCCGAGAAGGCCCTTACGGCCGTGGTGCAGGAAGCCTATGTGCAGGGCGTCTCGACCCGCTCGGTGGACGATCTGGTGCAGGCCATGGGGATGACCGGTATCTCCAAGAGCCAGGTGAGCCGGCTGTGCGCCGAGATCGACGACAAGGTGAAGGCGTTCCTCACCCGTCCGATCGAGGGCGACTGGCCGTATCTGTGGATCGATGCCACCTACGTGAAGGTGCGCCAGAACGGGCGCATCGTGTCGGTCGCGGTGATCGTCGCGGTCGGCGTCAACAGCGACGGCCGGCGCGAAGTGCTCGGCATGGACATCGGGCCCTCCGAAGCCGAGACGTTCTGGACGGCCTTCCTGCGCAAGCTCGCCCGCCGTGGCCTGCGCGGCGTCAAGCTTGTCGTCTCGGATGCCCACGAGGGCATCAAGGCCACCGTCGCCAAGGTGCTCAACGCCACTTGGCAGCGTTGCCGTGTCCACTTCATGCGCAACGCACTGGCGCATGCCGGCAAGAGCGGGCGGCGCGTCGTCTCGGCCTTCATCGCCACCGCCTTTGCCCAGGACGATGCCGAGGCTGCCAAGACGCAGTGGCGCAAGGTTGCCGACCAGCTCCGCCCCAAGCTGCCCAAGCTTGCTGGCTTCCTCGACGACGCCGAGACCGATGTGCTGGCCTACATGACGTTCCCGCCGCAGCATCGAACCAAGCTGCACTCGACCAACCCGATCGAGCGCCTCAACGGCGAGATCAAACGGCGGACCGAGGTCGTCGGCATCTTCCCCAACGAAGATGCCATCGTGCGATTGATCGGCGCGATCCTGCTTGAGCAAAACGATGAATGGGCCGTCCAGCGCGCCCGTTACATGACACTGGAAACCATCGCGCCTTTGAGCGATGATCCAACCGTCAGCCTCCCGGCTATCGCCAGCTGACCAACCCGGCTCCTTCCGATGAATGCGGTGAAACTCCTGCTACACCATGCCCGGGGACACGATCTTCGAGAATCAGGATGGTCTCGTCGAGATCGTAGTACCAGTTGAATTTGCCTTCGGTGCACGACCAGATCAGGATGCGGGCTGTGTTGCACGTACTGATCGATAGTAGGCAGAGTGAGCTTCTGGATTTCCTTCAACGATCCATGACGGCTCGATGGGCGAAGGCTGGAGATCCAGGTTGCAATGGGCGGCTTCAATAAGCGCGAGCGGCATATCATCTCACCTCGAACTTGAAATTATCCCGGTCTCAATTGCCGATTTTTCCCAACGGCGGAGCCGCGTAAACGTTCCTGTCCTAATTCCTCCTCGCGTCGCGCCAAAAGAAAAGGCCCCAGGTCCCTTTTGGGAGCCGGGACCGAAGGGTAGCGGGCAATAGGAGGCGAAGCCGATTGCCCGCCTCAATCCAGCATGTTCCGGGTTAACAAACCGCAGCTGTCCGAATTTCAAATTGCGAGTTTGCCACGCCCTCCAGCCCGCCAAACTGAGGCATTAGCGGGCAACAAAAAGCCCGCCTAGAAAAGGCGGGCCGGTGATCAGCGCAGGCGCGAGATCATGCTGATATCGACGGCGTGGGATTTGGCGATCTCGGCCAGCGTTTCGCCGCAGCCCGGCGCTTCAGCGCTTCCTTGAGCAGTTGCCAATTTGGTTTTCGGGGTGCCAATCCGCCGGAGGCCGCTATTCGCAGATCTCGGGACGACGACCGCTCCAGACATTTCGATTTAATCGTCGGGAAGATCCTCCCCCGGCCTCTTGACCCCGTCGTCCTAACGGCGTGGGCTGTCCTGCTGGTGGGCTTCGCCTGTGCCATCGCGAGCCTCCTG
This sequence comes from Bradyrhizobium sp. UFLA05-108, assembly GCF_059803455.1. Taxonomy (NCBI): domain Bacteria; kingdom Pseudomonadati; phylum Pseudomonadota; class Alphaproteobacteria; order Hyphomicrobiales; family Nitrobacteraceae; genus Bradyrhizobium; species Bradyrhizobium sp. UFLA05-108. The sequence goes on from NZ_JBANAZ010000087.1 coordinate 2,692, forward strand.
GTCCGCTGACCGACGACGAGCATGGAACGGCAGCCGGCCCGCCGCATTCAGTGGGAATGACGAGACTTTATTTCGGCCTGGCCGCTCTGGCCGGCATCTGCTTCTTTTCGAACTATGGTTGGCTCGGCACTAGCAGTTAGCTGCCACCGATCGGTTCGAGCGCTCCGGGATCTCCCGCACCAACGTAGCGCTCGCGCTGTCCCGGCTCGGCTGGAATCGGCTGACAGACCTCGCCGATGAGCTGGACGGGGGGTCTCGTCGAAGCAGACCAGCGGCCGGACGGGATCCGGCGCCTCGGCGTAGAGGTCGAGCACGTCCTCCATGCGGGCGACGTATTCGCGATCGACATGGGGGATGCACCACATGTCCCTGCGCCATGGCTTGAGGTCGTTCTCGGCCAACCGGCGACGCACGGTCTCGCCCGACAGGCTGCCATGATCGGTGAGCTTGACCATCGTGTCAGCCAGCACCGTCAGCGTCCAGCGTTTGCGGCCGGCGGGCGGCTTGCCGCATGCCGTCGCCACCAGCAGGGCCTCCTCCTTGCCGGTCAGCTTGCGCTCTGCGCCCGGACGCGGTTCCTCGCTCAAGGCCCGCTCCAGATTGCCTTCCACGAAGCGGCGCTTGGTCCGATAAACGGTGGAGAGGCTGACACTCATGGTCTCTCCTCGTCGCGGCAGCCTCCATCGGCCGCCAGCAAAATCTGCGCCCGCTTGAGCTTGCGGGCGGCGCGCTTGCCGCCGCCGAGCATCGCCGTCAGTTCGTCCCGCTCGATTTGGCTCAATTCGACCCGATAACGTACATTCATGCTTCGCCTCTTGTCGGAGGCCGGGACGAATCGATCCATGAGTCAAAAATCAGGCGCGCGCTTAACCGAGAAACAGGGACACTACCTCGCTTTCATCCATACCTATTCGTACATGTTCGGACAGCCGGCCGCCTTCATTCGCCGTCAGCCCGGCGTTCCCCGAAGCATCGAGATTCTTCTGCCACCCGAAAACTTGCCCATCCTCGAATGGCTCGGTATCAAAACGTCAAAATCACTGTGATGAACCACTAGTGTCGGCCAGCGCGTGCAAGACTGCCAAGACCGTCCTCTGGTCCTGCACCGAAGGCAAATTCAATTGGTATTACGATCTCGACGAGACCATCGTGATCCTCGAAGGATCGATCGTGCTTGAGAGCGAAGGCATGCCGCCGAAGCGCTACGGCGTTGGTGACGTGAATTTTTTTCGCAGAGGTGCGCACGCCAAATGGCACGTCGAGGCTATGTGAGGAAGCTCGCCTTCCTGCGCTTGAACAATCGGTTCCCGTTCGGCATTGCGATCCGCGCCGTCAACAAGCTCAGGTCTTTAATCGCGAGGAAGGCACCAACGATAATCGCGGCTAGCATCTTCGTTGCGGAATAAGGTCGCATTTCTTTCACGCCGGTCTAAAACGCGTTGCGACATTACGCGTTCGGATCTCCGCGAGCGCGACGTGCCTTGTCAAGTTCGAGAAGTCGATGGTGAGCGCGGTTTCGCGATAGCCTAGCGACATCAGCGCATTGTGGGCATCGACGCGCGAGATCGCGCCAGCGACGTAATTCTCAAAGGTCGTTCGATAGTAAGCTGCGCCATTGAGCGAGATACTGGGGTCGAGCCGACCGCCTTGTCCGACGCAATGCGTTGGAAGTGAAGCACACCACCCATCCAGCCTACCGGCGGGTGCAGGATGCGTTCACCTACTTGCGTAATCACTAGCGCGAAATTGCCACGTCCGCGCTCACGTCTGCTTGGCCGACTCATGCAGCGCACCGGTAACGGTAGGGACGCGCGTTTCCTCGCGCGTCCCAGCACAGATATTTATATGCGGACGCGAGAACCGCGAGGTTAGCGGACCGGCAGCATCAAATGCTCGTACTGCGTGCCAGGCCACATCACATAGGGACTCGTTGGGTCTGCCTTCGCCTCCCGTGGATAACCATCCAACATCTTAGCGCCAGAGCCGACGATCATCACGTGGGCGCCGGTTTTGATCCAATTGTTGCCGGGAGCTTCTTTTGTTGCATACGGGTCGGTGTTGCTTGCACCGCCGTCCCCTCGGAGCATGTACATGAAGCCTACCTTATTCGCTGGTGGCTCCTTGTGCTCCATCCAGGCTGTCGCCCATTCCATCGCGTTTTTATCGCCGCACATCGGGTCCGGGTTGGCCGGATCGGCGTGACCTGGCATGCACGTCCATTGTCCCGTTCCTTGGCGCAATGTGCGCAATTTGCCATCGTGGTCCATAGCGACGATCGTGGCGTCCTTGGCGATGGCTTCGGGGGCGGCTGACAGTGATAGTTTAATCAGCTCTTCGTCGCTCATCTTGTGGCCGGTTGAGTCTTGAGCGAAGCCGTAGCTGGGGCCAAGTGCGAGCGCAAGTAAAGTTGCATAAGCGAGCGGTTTCATTGCGATACCCTCCCGTGATTTTCGATGGCAGTCGCGGCCGAAAGGCAGGCCATCTGCACTGAGGTGCTTGCACGGAGCTATCCTAGCCCGTTTTGGTCTCGTGAAAAGCGCCAGTTGGCCACTGCAGAGCGGGCGCCAATATTGCGCCGCGATGCAGACGGGCTGATCTCCGTCATCGGGTGGTCGACCCAGGAATGGATCGACCATCATTTTGTTGCCGGTCATCTCGTCCCAAGTGAAACCGCTGCGCTCGATGATCTGGCCCGCCAAGCCCGGTCCTCCGCGTCCGTCAGCTTGGTGACGGTCTTTGCGGAGACGACCGTTGCCACCGCCGCGTTGTTCTGAGCCTCAGTGTTGGCTGCCAGCGCCAGGGCCGAAATCGCTAGCGCCGCCTCAGCGGTCAAAGCCTTGATTTTCATGTGTGCTCCAATGTCTGAGCGCGACGCAGGGGCGGCTGCTCTCGACGCTGTTGGCGGCAATCGCCGAGTTTGAGCGCGATCTGATCAGAGAACGCACTGGCGAGGGCCGAAGCGTGCCCAGGCCAAGGGCGTCAAGTTTGGTCGCGGATCGGCCGGGGCTTCCGCACTGGTAACCGAGAGGCCGCTCAGCGGCCGGTGGTCAGCCGCGGCGGGATCTGGGACATCATCCAGAGCTCGATCGCAGCAAGCACAGCCACCAGGATGCCGACCACGACGTGGATCGCCATCGCCGTCTTGGCAGCCTCGAACCCGAGAACCCAAGGCGCAATAAGCGTCCACAGGCCGACGATCAGGTTAAGCCACTCCTCCCACACCGCGAAGGCTGCGAGGGCCGCAATGGCCAGGATCGCAATCACGATGCCCGCGGCGTACGCATTCTGGGAGGCTGCGCCGGCATCGAAACCGAATATCCAGGGCGAAACGAACAGGAATGCGCCAAGAATTAGGTTTGCGACGTCGCACAGTTTTGCGTTCGTCCAGTTCTCCATCCAGTTTCCCATGACACCCTCCATTGGAAGGTTACACAGCTAATCAACCGTAAGATCGCCGCGCCGGTTCCGCGGCCCGCGGCATAATGGCAAAGGACAATCTCCGCGGCTGTGGTGTAACGGCCTCCGCCGATCGCCATCGCAGCTACGCCGCGCGCGCCGTCCCGTGCCGTGGCCGTGCTCGGCCGCTGTCGTGGGCCAGCCGGCCGCCGTCGCCTACATCAGGGTCAGCACGTAGAAGCAGGGTCGGTCTGGTTTGGGTTTGGAAGCGCAGCAGAGCGCGCTCGCCCGCTTTCCGCCCACGCTCTTCCGCGCGTCATATTTTTTCGACGATTTTCGGCCGAGCTTGAGCGCGGCTGGTGACCATCGTGTAGCCGTCTTCCTCGAACCCGACGACGCAGTCTGTTCATCGCGCCGCGCGCGAGGACGAGGCAGCGTTGGCCATTACGGCCATGCCGATCCCATCGATACATGTACATCTGGCTTCCCAAGAGGCCTCATTCCCCGGTTCAATAGGACGCATAGCCCCCTCGAAAAATCTTTCTCTTCCGCACTCGTCGCCCCGCCCAGGGTGCACCGCCAGTTAGCGCACCAGCAGGGCCGCGATGGCGCCGGCGAAGCCGAGTACCAAGAAGCTGGCAGCCGCGAGGGTGACTAAGTCAATAGATATGTTGTGGTGGTGAAAGTGAAGGCGCATGGCAGCCTCCTGCGCATTAGTACGCGCCTCAAATCAATTCGTCATTGCCAAAACAGTTCCCTACGGGCTGTAACAACGCGTGGACCCGGCTTGACTGTTAAGCCGCCATGAAGTCCGCGATCGCTTACATCCGCGTTTCGACGCAGAAGCAGGGCAAGTCCGGACTTGGCCTGGAGGCGCAACAGGCCCTGATCCAGCGCTTCCCTGATCAGGAGGGCCCCAGATCGTACAGACCTTCACCGAGGTGCAGAGCGGCAAGGATGATGACCAGAAGCGGCCCCAGCTCCATGCTGCTCTGGAGGCCGCGCGCAAGGCTAAGGCTCCCGTGATCGTCGCGAAGCTCGATCGTCTCTGCCGCGATGTGCACTTCATCAGCGGCCTGATGAAGCACAAGGTGGCCTTCATCGTCGCCGACCTCGGTGCTGATACCGACCCGTTCATGCTGCACCGCGGCGCTCGTGGAGAAGGAGCGCCGCATGATCAGCCAACGGACCAAGGACGCATTGGCCGCCGCAAAGGCGAACGGCAAGCAGCTCGGCGGACTCCGCGACTATGGACGCGAGGCCAAGCAGGCCGCGGTCGAGCGCGCGAAGGTGCTGGCGCCGCTATTCGAGCAGCTAGAGGGAAGGTCGGCCCGCGAGATTGCGCGCATCCTGAACGACCGCAATGTCGCCACGCCTACCGGCAAACCGTGGTCCGCCATGACGGTTATCCGAGCCCGCGATCGCCTCGCGGCAGCCGCCCAGCCAAGTGCGGCCGTATGTCCCCAGCTGTCTCGGAGGGGCTTTAGGTGCAAAACCAATGGCCTCCGCGACTCTCGGCCTCTTGCGCAAGCTTGAGCCAGTCGGCGGCCAAGTGTAGCCGCTCCTCCCTATCAAGCGGGCTGATGGCTTTCTCCGCACGTACGCGGCAATCCCCAGCTTCCTTGCGGAACCGTTGTGCATCGGTCTCAGTCATTGCTGGGATAATACACCTGCGAAATTGTTGACAACCGATGTTTCGACGTGCGCGACTCACCATCCCGTGCGCTTTATACCGCGCAGCCAAAGCCCCGGGCCTGCTCCCTGTCCCGGGACTCTTTGGATTAAGCTACTGAGAGTCGCGCGCCGAGCATCAGCGCCGCGCGGCGGGCGAGACGCTGGCCGAGATCGCCAAGAGCTACGCGGTCGCCGTCAGCATGATCTCGCGCCTGGCTGAATACGGAGGCCCGACCCATGACCGATTTGGTGCAACGATTGCAATCCGAGCGATCCCCGCTCTGCCTCGAGGCAGCACGCGAGATCGAGCGCACGGCCGCGATGTTGCGCGAGGCAAAAGCCGAGATCATTCGTCTGCGCGATGCCAAGAGGCGCGCTATGCAGGTCGCCGACGAGCGCGCGAAAGAGGTGGTCGACCTGCGCATGCAGCTCGCCAAGAGTTTTGGGGTCGACGTATCGATGATTTCGCGGCTGAGCCGAAAATCTACGGATCGTTAAACGGCGAAACGCGCGCGTGAGCCAATCCCGAGGCCGCAGCGCGCAAGCTGGTTGAGATCGCCGCCAGCACCGAGCCCTTGCAGGACGGTCGGATTCATATCGAGAAGATCAACGCGCCGTTTCTCTACACTCTGAAGGCCAGCTGGTCGGAGTTTGGCGCCGGGATCAAGCACGCCATCGAGCGCGGGTGGCTCGAACTGCACGAGTCCGGCACCTATGTCGGGCTCTTGAAGACGGGGGCAGCCAACTGAAGGCGGCTTCATCGAACTTGGTTCTCTAACCAGCAATCTTGATAGACGCGGCAATAGGGCGTCGAGCCTATTGTTTGCGCGAATTGCACAACATTTCCGCGGGCCACCCGTACGATGAAGGCGTTTTGATCACGCGGGTCCTTGGTGCGACACCTGGAACATCCCAGCCTCGGACCATCCATCCGCGGGCCCCTACTACGATAGGAAGCAGGGGCTTTGGCGTTTGTCGGACATTTTCCATGCCTCTGTATTCATTCAAGCTCACCAATACCCACCTTGTCTCGGATTTCGGAGTGCATGACCTTCCAGGCGAAGTGGAGGCGCGGATAGAAGCTATCAGGCTTGCTCAGTCGCTGCGCGAAACTCGCCCCGAGTTGATCGGCCGTCACTCTTCGGTCTCTGTGATTGATGATGATGGCACAGCTGTTTGCACCATCCCGTTGGATGTTATCTCGTAAACGGGCTGATTAAGCCCGTCAGCGCGAACCGGCGGGCCTCGTGTTCATGGCTGCGGTGTAGTGTCGCTGCCTATTCCAAAGTAAGAAAGCGAACAGATTGGGCGATCGATTCAATCTAGTCGCCCCATGGCGAAATCAGCCCCGCCAAGGACCTCCAACGGCCCCGGCACGCAACCCCCATGAAGCCCCACGGCCGGGGCCGAATTTACCCGGCCTAGCTGCCGTATGCGTAACGATGTCCTTGCGAAGGTGGTCGGAACGGCCTTTCTCCTGGGTATCCTCCTCATTTGGCGGACCGAGGCTGTTCACTCACCTCCATGTAAGGGGAATTGCCCAACGGAATTCTCTGCTAGCCTCAAAAAGACTTCAGCGGCGTTGCAGAGAATCGGGTGCCATCTCTGTGTTGACGTGACGATGGCCCCAGCTTTCCCCTGAGCTGGGGCCTCTTCATTGATCCCGGAACGAATCTGTCCTGGGTGAATTACTGTTTTGCTCTTTAGGGAAGACACAATCGCCAGACGGCCTCAGCATTCAATCCGGGATGCTGGGGCCGTTTCATTTTCGACGCGCCAAGGTCCTTGTCGCGCGCCATGGAAAACTGCCCCCTCAGTTCCGGATGGCGTTTGACATCCCAAAGCGAACAGAACGGATTGCAGAGTTCTACGCTACGGGCGCAGCCGGCGGCTTGGCAGGTCATCGGGCCGCGCATGCTCGCCGGCTGAAGCAGTAGTCGCTCGTGAAGAATTCGGAAGCGATTGATCTGTCGCTGTGATTTTGACGTGAGTAAGTATTCGATTGTGCAAGAAAGCCGTGGGTAGGTGTTGGTTTTCTTGCGTTTTTGGATTCCGGATTTGGCGACTTCGTGATTCCTTTGACGGCGAGATTCGCTGTTGGGGAGAACCCATGAGCCATCCGCGCGACGATCGTCAGGACGATCTGTTTCGTCCATCTCTGGAGAAGATCATCAACCTTCGCCATCCGTTGGTGCGTCTGGCGGCGGAGATCGATTGGGACTTCCTGGCGGGACGCTTCAGTTCGGTCTGTCGCCTCGGACCGGGACAGCCACCGTTGCCGACACGATTGGTAGCCGGACTGTTCATCCTCAAGCACATGCACAATCTCTCTGACGAGGCGCTGTGCGACAGGTGGGTCGAGAACCCGTATTTTCAGTATTTCTGCGGCGAGGTGGTGTTCCGGCACGACCTGCCGTTCGATCGCTCGTCGCTGACCCGCTGGCGCCAGCGGCTGGGTGAGGAGCAGATCGCCGCGCTATTGCAAGAAAGCCTCTCGGTGGCGCATCGAACTGGGGCGATCGAGACCAAAGATCTCGAGCGGGTCGTTGTGGACACCACCGTCCAGGAGAAGGCGATCGCGCATCCGAACGATGCGCGGCTTATGCACCGGGCGATCGAGAAGCTGGTCGATTTGGCCAAACGCGAGAGCGTCGAACTGCGCCAGAGCTATCTGCGCGTGGCCAAGCGCGCCGCCATCATGGTGGGGCGGTACATGCATGCCCACCAGTTCAAGCGTGCCCGACGAGAGCTCAAATTCCTGCGTACCCGGCTTGGCCGCATCATCCGTGACATCAGACGCAAGATTGAGGGCGACGCTGCGCTTGAGGATCGCTTTGGTCCGCTGCTCGATCTCGCCCACCGGGTTCGCCATCAAGAGCAGCGTCAGCGCGGTCCCAAGGTCTACTCGTTGCACGCCCCCGAGGTGGAGTGCATCGGCAAAGGCAAGGCCCGGGCACCTTACGAGTTTGGTTGCAAAGTCTCGATTGCCACGCCTGCCACCGCGCCCAAAGGCGGGCAGTTTGTGCTGCATGCCAAGGCCCTGCACGGCAATCCCTATGACGGCCACACGCTCGGTCCCGTCATCGCCGACCTCGAAAAGCTCACAGGTGTTGCAGCGCGCCGCATCCACGGCGACAAGGGCTACCGCGGCCACAACTATCCCGACCGGTTCAAGGTCTGGATCAGCGGCCAGGTTCGTCGTGTCACCAAAGCGATCCGTCGCGAGATGCGGCGTCGCGCCGCCGTCGAGCCTGTGATCGGCCATCTCAAGGACGACCACCGGATGCGCCGTAACCATCTCAAGGGCCGCGACGGCGACCGCATCAACGCCGTGCTCGCCGCCGCCGGCTACAACTTCAGCCTGCTCCGACGCTGGCTCGCGGAACTTTTACGCGGCCTGTTAGGGATACTCTGTCGCCGCCTATCGCAACCACACCTTGCGTAAAAACGGTGCTCAGAAACGTTCTTCACAAACGACGCAGTAACCGGATTTTAACCAAGTTCGATATCAAATGACGCATCACGGAATTCGCACGCCGTGATGCTTCGACCTCACATCGCCCGCTGCCGTCCCCAACGTCGGCGGGCTTTTCTATGGGCGGCGGGGGCGTCGGTCCCTCAGGATCGATCCAGCCTCCCTTTTTTAGCTGATGATCTCCTTGGCCTTGATGCGGCGCAAGCCTCGATGCAGTCAGCTACCAAATGCAAGAACTCTTGCCGCTTTATGCTTTTCACCTGACGACCCTCCATATTGACGAGAATGAATCTCGCCATCTCGTAGGCGACTTCGAACTGCGATTTGCCTGTAATCTCGACATCGATTTTTTTCAGCCATCTCGCTCACCGCTCGGCAGCAAATGCCCGAAGTTGTCGCAAGTTAGTTGAGGGAAAGCCCGCTCGAGGCCGGAGGAGCGGGCCTTCAGCCCAATAAGGCCGCATCCTTCCCGGCGCCCCGTCTCGAAGGGAACCCTGGGCCCGATTTGCGACGAAAGTCTATACCGACGGCAGATCTTGCGGGTTATCTCAAACGGGTTACGATGCAACTTACTGTAGAAGTTTTATTAGGAGCTACCCATTGCCAACAGCCATTGAATCGATCGTTTCCGCCTATGTACGTTTGAAGAACCGGCAAGCCCTGGAGAATATGCGAGAACTTCGCCGTCAGTTGCTGGGAACGCTACAGCCCGCATCCAGCATCAACCCGGCTCAGTCTAGAGATTCTATCCTTGAAGACCTTCGAGTAATCGAGGAGGGACTGGAGCAGCTCCGGCCGCCACGGTACGCCTGAGGCAGTGATCAAGTGGCCCGCCGATTCACGCTGGCGGGCCTTCGACTGGGTGAGGCTCGCTGTCCTGTTCTGAACCAAAACTCTGGGAACGACGTTAAGAATTATCACCGCGCGGCTCTGGCATTTATCGGTGATGAGAGCGCCTATCTGCGCTCCCGCCTCCTCGAACGGAATGGAGAAGCGCAAATGAAGCGTCTCCGTTTCACTCACGAACGCCTCGTCACCGAGGCAAAACAGCTTCGCGAGAAGGCGAAGTTGCTTCCTCCTGGTGTCGATCGGGAGGCTCTGCTTCGCAAAGCCAGGTTAGACGAAATGGTCGCTCATATCGACAAGTGGCTTACTTCGCGAGGTCTAAGACCGCCGACATGAAACCGGGAATGCGCACGGGTGTTGAGCCTTATGGATGACAAAGAGCTGGAAGCCCGTAGTGAACAAGCCCTCGTCGTGGTGAGCCTCAGTACGGCAACGCTGATTGCGTGCTTCACCCTTCTGCTTTCTCAACTGTAAGGCCGCCTCAGTTGCCGGCCTCTCCGTTGATTACCGAGCTATAAAGCGAAGATCATTTTGTCTCCGCCCCTACTGACGGATCGCACATCGAACCGGACAGGCTTCTTCCAGATCGCAATCCTTTTGGCTTCCTCGATCGCATCACCCTCGTTGAGCGCCCTGATCGGCAAGGAATCGCACGCGAGCCCACCCGGTTTCGTCACGTCGGGAAAATAACAATCCATCATGAAATGAGACATGGGCAAGCTCGCTAACCGCGCTCGCTGATCATTCGCATGATCGCACGATTTGGCGGACAGAAGATGGTGCGGGAACTTTCGGCAATCGCAGGGGCGGCTGCAGGCCGCGCGGAAGAGGCCGCGGAGATCTCGAGGTGCCGGTCGAAGCGGTCCGGAAACACGATTAGGGACCCGACGACATCAAGTTGAAGCCGGCGAATGATTGCCTCCATCTGAAGGGACGGAGACAATTTATGACCCGCTATTGGAACGCCTTCGCTATCGCCTTCACCGCCGCGCTGCTCATGGCCGGGCTAGCGTTTGTCCCGCACCCGGTTAGCTCGGATCTCGGCGCCGGTTGGAATTGCAGGCAGAACATCCTCATGACGAGCTGTCGACTGGTTCAGCAGTGACGATCAGCAGGGTCGGAGACGCTGCGGCGAATTTCATTGCTTCAGCTTCTCGGTCTCGGCTCGCGCGAGGCTCCTCGCCTTTGCCAGCGACTCTTCCCTGCTCAATAACTCAGGCCGCTCCTAATTCGTCGCCGCCGGGAAAAGATGGTATGTCGGCCTGATGAAAGAGTACCGAGTATTCGTCCTCACATTCGAGGGCAACATCATCCAGACCATCGCTCTGTTCTGTGCCACCGAGGACGACGCAAAGTGTCGGGCGCAGCAGCTGGTTGATAATCATCCCGTAGAGTTTTGGGAGGGGCTGCGCCGAATAGCTCGGTTCAATCCGAAGCACTGAGTGACGCGCAGGGCTTCGGTCCCGCCTCAGGCCTCACGCCCCCATCGCGGGATGGCTGGGCGATGCCGGCACCTTCTCCTCAAACTGGGTCGCTGCGGCCCGGTGCTTAAAGTGGTCGAGGACGAACAAACGTAGCGCGGACGACAAATTGCCGTGCAGCCGGTTGCGGTCGATCTCACCAACCAGCTCCGAGAGCGTCATGTTGCGCAGGCTCGAAATCTCCTTCAACCCGCTCCAGAAGGCCTCTTCCAGGCTGACACTGGTCTTGTGGCTGTCGACAACGATGGATCGCTTCATGACGGGGAATTTCATGGTTATTCCTCGCGCTCGATGGCCAGCCGAACAAGGTCCGATCCTGCAAACGAGAACGGCCCCGGCGCGCGAGGCTGGCTGGAGGCGAGCCGGAGCCGTCCACCTACGCTCCGCCAAACGCGTGAGCGTCTTATCGTAAATTGGAAATTCGCTCTTATACTATTTCGGATAGTGATCTTTTGAGGAGATCATTGACACAGAGTAAAGGGCCGCTGCTTTGGAGCGGCGGCCCTTTCACCGGGTTGCAATAGGAACTCCGATACTGCAATCGCTTAGCCAGCCCGTTCCTGCGCCGGGTTCGACCTGCCTCAGGACACGCCGCCCCCTCAGTGCTACGATGCAGCCGCACCACGTCATCGCGTCGGCGGGCAGAAGCACTGGATCAAAGTGAAGAACCGCAGCCATCCTGCGGTGGAGCGCGAGCTACTGATCTGCCGCCTCGGGCCTGAGGCCTTCTCGCAATAAAAGCGGCCTCAGCCTCGCCCCGCTCGAACGGCGCAACGCCCCGGTAAGGCCGGTCACGATGCTCGGAGCCCCATGCGGCACGCGGCTCGGAATAGATTGGGCCCGATCGTTGACCGCATTCCACGGCCTGACCCACGGCGGTAGGTGGACCCAAGGGGAGTAGAAGAAAAATAGCGAGCCTGAACCCTTCACGCCGATATCACTTGCTACTTCTTCCTCGTTTCGGGGCTTGAACTGCATGACGGCGGCCGCGTAATTCGCCCCGCCACGGCCGCACGCCGCGCTCCAGGTCTGCGACGATGCGATCGGTGATGCGTGTGTAAGCCGCGCGACACGGCCTCTGACCAGAGCAGCACGACGTTGATGCCCTGGTAGGGCATCCCGTTGTGGCGCTGCGCCGATCGCGATAGGTCGCGCCTTTCTTGCGCATGGCCTGCATGCGGCCGATAGCGGGGATGCGGTCGCGCTCGTTGGGGCGGGCGCCACCTTTTTTTTGGGCGCCGGAAAAAACGGGGCGCACCCCTCTGCGTGAGATGGGTAAAAAACGAGCATGCCCGATCGCGACCTAATCCGGGCGCGCTACGGTCTTGTGCGGCCCGAACGCGGTAGCGGGCCCAAAGGGAGGTACAGGAAAATAAGAGTCTTGCGCTGCGCTTCGAGGCTCAAGCGGCTCTTGCCGTGGCGATCGGTTGTTACGCGATATTAGGCAGACGCCTTCTGCCGCGCCTCAATGGCCCGAAACCCTGCCCTGCACAACTGCGCAATGGCCGCCTCGATCGCCCGGTCGTCGTTGCGCTGATCTTCCGTGAGTAGCCCGAGCGCCACCCACGCGGCGATTGTCTGCTCGGCATTTGCAATTTCAATGCTGAGCAGCTTAGTGCCCGCGCGTTGACGTCTGCGATGGCGACGCGAATATCGGCGAGCCTTCGCGCGCTTGCGAAGCAGCCGCTCAACCCGCTCTGAGAGCCTGCGCGCCATGTTAATATCAGTGCCGCGCGCGAGCGTGACGCCGCCAAGACTGATCCGCGATATCAGCCTGCTGTGGCGCCGTCAGGCATGGCCATTGCTTGGGTGGCCGCAGCGACAGATGCCGGGTAATTTCTTTCAAATGATCGGACACGGCTGTATAGCCGAGCGACCGCAGCACCTGCTCAACATCACAAACGTCATCGCGATAAGACCTCGCGACCTTGATCAGCGCGTCGATTACCTCGACCTCATCTCACCCCTCACGCCGCGCAACTTCGATGCAGTAGCCGAAAACTTCAGCGCGTGTCCGCAACGGCGAGAGATCGTAGCGGCCCTCACGCGGCGGCGCATCGCTTCGGCAACCCGGCGGCGGATTTCGGCAATCTGCTCATCACTCAGGATCGGCATCATCGATCACCTCAGCCTCGATCACCTTGGCGATGCGGCGGCGCGATGGCGGCTCGTTGCCCAAGAGATCAAGCGCCTGCCGGAACGTCGTCACAAATTGCACGGCATCAACGCCAACGCTCAGATCGACGTGTTTCGGCAGTAGAGATGCCACGATCCGGACGAAGCCTGTCGGGTCCTCCACTGCACAAGCCTCCACGGCACGAGCACCGTGCTTCTCCCACGTCGCGCGCAGGTCTTCGAGGAAAGATTCCGACATCCTGTTGCGCGAACCTCGCGCCCGACCCGTGGGATTACCGGATTGCCTCGGCAGCCACGGCAGCGCCCGATGCGCCATGAACTTCTTTTTGCGCTCCCCACAAAATCCGCCATCCCGATTCCCGTCGAGGAGGATTGAACAGATTCTCAATACTACCATGATTTGCTGGAGTTGAGCGTCAGGCATGATGGCTTCTATGGTGCAGGTACACTGGCAAGGTGGGAAGATCGATACGCGAATGGGGATGGCCATCCTGGCGGCGGATGACGGCATGGTGCTCGCCGGTTCGGGCGGCTTGCGGCGGGCAAACTGCTCGGCGGCGCCGAGGTGCCTGTCATCGTCGCGCGCGGTGGAGCAAAAACCTGAAGCGCGCCTATGTCATCCCGACAATCGGTCCACTCATGGATGCGAGGGATCGGGGCGACGAGATGCTGAGGCTCGAATTGAAACGACCTGCTGACCGGCGGTTTCGAGCTGGCGCTGACCGAATTCACCGAAGTCGAGCTTTCTAAGCTATCGGTCGGGGAAGCGATGGCGGAATCGCCTGGGTTCTTTCTCTATGGCGAGCGGTGGGAGATCGTCGAGCGCGCCATCGCTGGGGCTACTAAGCCGCGCATCCAGACAATCCCAATCGATCGCCGCAAAGCAATGCACTCGCCGCGATCTGAGCCGAATATCTAGCGCGACCCTGATTCGGGCTACGCAACGGCCGCTGTGCAAATAATCGCGAGCGCAGCGAAATTAACGACGGCCACGTTCCGCCGCACGCATTGCAACAAGAAAGCCTACGCGCTTCTCGCCGGTGCGGTGAGCGCAAGCGCCGCCACGGCATCCGCTATTTCAGGCGTATTTGCATAGGTAGCCATGTGACCGGCATCCTCGACCAGATGTAGCAGAGAGCGGGGCAACGCCTCGTGCAGGCGGCGCGACTGGTCGGCCTCGATGAGCCGATCACCCTTTCCATGCACGATCCTGACGGGACACCGGATGCCCCGGTATTGAAGCTGCAACTGCGAGGCAGCTGGAATAAGGAATGCACTCTCCTCAGCGGCCGCCCTCAACTGCTTGGGCCGGAGAGACAACGAGATCGGAAATTCGTCTTTGAACTCCGGCGGAATGGCACGCGGTGCGAAAAGCAAGCTCGTCAGTTTCGGCATAATGGCCCACGATAGCATGGGCGAGATAGTGTAGCACATCAGATCGCCAAGCACCGGCAGCGCCGGAGCGGACATGAGCCAAAAATCCATCCGAGAAGTTGGAAAATAGTACCCAGACACAAGCACTATCCCATTAACGGAATAGTCACTTCGAAGTGCCAGCGCGATTGCCACCAGCGTACCCCAGGAATGGCCGAGCAGTACAGGATTGCGGACCCCAAGCTGGCTAAGAGCTTTCGCGAATAAGGCAGCTTGCGTTGTCGGCGTCCAGATCCGCGCGCGGGGACGGTGGCTGTAGCCAAACCCGGGCCGGTCGAAGCAAACGACGCGATAGTTGTGGGCCAGGCGGTCGACCAAACCGCTTAGGACGAGGTCTTGAATCATGGTGCCATTCCCGTGGAACAGGACCACGCAAGGCGCGGCGGCATCGCCCCGTTCGATATAGTGAAGGCGCACTCCGTCGCACTCGATGAAGACGCCGATCGGCGGATTCTTTTGCTCCGCTGCCACCTGAAATACGATGTTGCCCAGTATCAGGACGATAAGTCCGACCAAGATGACCAGCAGGACGGCTTCAGTTAAGGACATCGGGCGATCCTTCGCGCTGACGGCGTTCTTCTCCGCAGACCAACTGCAACCTGATGGCTTCGTCCCGCTCCACGACTAACGGCCAGTGCACATGTCTCCAATACCAAGCGGTTGCTTGAAGGGACCTTTGCTTGTGTACTCACACGATACCTAAATAGCGCAGCGCAAGGGAAATTCATTGGGCTCGCAATCGCATTGGAGGGAAGGGGCACTACGCACCATTCAAAATTGCACTTCGTGCGGAGTGTGTTTGAAATACCTTGGTGTATGCTTTTTAACCGTGAGCCGAGGACCAAAACGACAGAGGCCGCCTCAATTGACGGCCTCTGCTCGAGCAGGTTCGAAGCGATCGGAGCCGCGGGCCGCATCGCGACTAGGCTGCGCGCTGAATTTCCGTGATACGCTTTCCCGCATCCTCGGCGATTTTGAGAGACATGTCGGCCAACCGGCGGCTGTTCTCAAGGGTTTTGCTCACGGTCTCCCGAGCAAGCTCGCTCTGAAGCGCCACAAAATCGTGTGGTGTGCGGCAGCGCCACAGCTCGTTCATGCGATCCATGTTGCTCTCCATTTGCTGCCGCACGAACTCGAAATACTCGCGGGAAATCTCATTGACTCCCTTGCTCACGGCCGTCGCAGAATTCAACACCACCTGCGTATTGCGGACTGACTTTTCAGTCGCCTTCAATGCTTCGTCGCCTGTCAATCCGAAAGTACGGCCAAACTGGTCGCTCGAGCGGCCGATCATCGAGGTCGCTGCCTCCATACCGAAACGCCACGTGTTCTGCAGCATCTCGGCATTTTGCTGTAACAGGTGGGCGCTGACTTGGCTCACATCTTCGCCGGCCTTAGCCGCCGCGAGCCCAATTCGTTTCGTGTGCTCAGCTGCTTGCTCGCCGGTTTGCCGAACTGTTTCCTCTCTTTGGTTGAACTTATTCTCCTGCCTTGGATCGGCCATTTTGTGCTCCATTTTGCTGATGAGTTCTGATTGTCCTGTATTCTTTGTCACAGGTGCGCACCTCAACGTGCCTCGCATCAGGGGCGTTCCGGCTCCTATCCCAATTTAATCCATGGCTGGACGAATTTCGAATGAGCTTGGCGGTCTGCTCTGATGATTCAAAGATCCCCGTCGGCAACGTGTCACTGGTCCTAAGGTTGCTCTACAACTCGCAACGCCACCCTCCGCCTAGGCGAGCCTGATCCCTCAACCGGTTGGATTCGAAGAGAGGGGGCAACTTGAACCGCTGGGCGTTTTCAATGACTGGCAGAGGAACGACTCTCGACAGAGCCAGTCATCTCCATGCTCTCGGTGAAAGCCCCCATAGAAACCAGCCGAGAGAAAACCTTCCTACAAGGTTGGCGGCCTCGGCATCCCTCTCGCTGGGGTCGCTTGTCGGAGAGGCAGCGCGATTGGATGTTAAACGATGCACTTCTGGACGAGTTAAGGCAGCTGGAGCGCGAGGTAGTGGATGGTGAGCGGCGCCTTGCGGAACAGGAGGCATTGGTCATTAGTTTGAAACGGCAAAAACAAGACACCAGCAACGCTCAAGCCGAACTGGAGGGATTGCGTGAGAACCAGCGCCGCCTTCAGCAAGATCGGCATCGCATCTTGTCGCTGCTGCAACCGTAAGTCCATGATCGTTGGGCTTCCGTATGTCCAAAAGTGAACATAACTCATCCGCATTCCCCGGCATGCTCGAGGTCATGCTCACGCAAGCGCGCCCGAGCGAAGCAGTCAGACCGCAGCCTCCTTTCTGCGACGACTGCCGCATGCCAGCTGCGTTCAGGACCGAGGTTCAGGCGCGGGCCGGCCAGTCTGCCCGCGTGTACCAGTGCGCAAACTGTGCGAAGGTCATCTGGGACGACTAGGGCCGCCCTCAGCTGGTTTTAGCCGCCTCCGAGCCGTACATAAATCTGCCGCCGCAGTTCAGTCCGGCGCTTCGCGTCCCTGGGCAGTCAACTCATATCGATCGCCATTCTTCCTCAGCCAGCCGCCCTCGACCATGCGAAGTACAAAGATTTCCTGCAGACTGGATGAAAGGCGCCCGGGTGATAGATCTGGTTGTTTCACTCGACCAGATAGCCGTAGAGCCGAACCTGCCGCAGAGTCCTACGCACCCCTGGTGAAAGAACCAACATGCGAATCGTTCAAGCGTCGGCTTGAAAGAGTGTTCCTAAGAATGGCGAGGCACTCCGGGGATGCTTATTGCCGCACGCATTCACCGCTCCCGTTCCAAAACGAATGGCTGCGGTTCTTGACCTTCACCCAGTATTTCTGTCGGGCGCCCGGTGAGGCCGGTCGCCTTGCAGTGGTGACGGAGATAGGCGCGAAACAGGAGAGAAGCATGACCAAGCCACAGGCACACGTGACACCGTCGTTCAGGCCGGAGCTGGATGATACGCAACTACAGAAAGTCGTCGGGGGCATCGACCGTACGCCCATCGCGGCCGGTGCCGAGAAGCAGACACCCATCGCACAAGGTCCCCTAGTGTGGCTGCCGATTGTGCCGGGGTGGAAAAACTGACGCCCCCAAGCTGTTGGCGCACAGTCAAACGGCCCCGCTGAGGGCCGCCAACCCGAACGATGCGGGTTTCCTCCAGCAGCACCTTTCGGCTGGGGCGCCTAAAGCAGACCAAGTCTTGGTTCCTACCTCTTGCTCGTCCTGACACATGACCGAAGGCGGACGGCCGCATTTGCAAAAGTTAATGCTCCAATACCCGTAGCCCGGGCAGGATCGGCTCTGCCGGAATGATCCCGGCAGAAGTGACTCCACGGTCTCGGCCTTCATCCCCATGGTCGAGACCGTATTTTGTGCCGAGGCTTCGGCTGTCGCCCCTCAGCAGCTCCCTGAAATAAAGTCAGCAAGGAGCGGGGGGGAATCAGTTAGCAGTCCCTGCCTTCAAGAGCCGCACATAGGTGCGAAAATTTCGTGCTGAGCACTTGTCCAATGGAAGTCCGCGTTGCCGTCGGGTTGACCATCGACGAGGCATAGGTGATAGGCGCGTTCGCGAATTGGGTGGATGTGGATGCCACGCAGCTCTTTGATCATCATTGAACGGTGATCTGGCTCACAGACGCGGCGTAGGCCTTGCACTGAGAGTGGCCGAACCAGCAAGGATGGGCCTCATGCTGGTTTGGATGGAGAGGGACATGGTCAAAGCGGAAATAATTAAATCCAATCCGACCACGAAGGAAATCTGCGAAGCAGAACTTGAGAGAGCAACGGGCGGTTCAAACTCAAGCGGGACTGGCACGGGCAGAGCCAGTTTCAACCCGTTCTCCATAACACGCAAGATCGACAAGTCATCGCCCGTCTTCTTCGGGCCATAGGCGTCCGATGAGCTGGCCGTCTTTGCGGACCGCGTAGTCGGAGCTAACAGTTAGCACCTGTAAACATGCCAACGCCTGTTAACAGGCGGCCCAGTCAGCGGGCGTTAACAACTAACACGAGTTTATACCCGTCTGATCAGCTCGCGGCGAACGTAGACGGGGCTATCTTAGGCCGTGGCGCAAGCGCCTACCCGCGTCCTATCTTTTACCTATTTAAATGTCGTGATACGATACTTCGAGTAGCCTCTGATGATGCAAGGCAAGCGCAAGCGCAGGCGCAACAGACTCAAGCAGACCAGATCACTGTACGAGCGCCTTATGGAACTAGCCCAAAAGGCTCGCAGTCGCGCGCTTGAGCTTCCGCCTTGCGCGGAACGGGAGAAATTGCTTCGGCAGGCGCGACAAGCCGATAGGGCCGCCGAGATAGACCAAATGCTTAGCTTAGGCTCGCCGAAATGAGGCAACGGCTGGATCAGTCGCCCGCGTCGGCAGGCGCGGCGTACGGCAGCCCCTCCGCAAGTAGCTAAACGCTGTATCTCGGCAGGTAAGTGCGTCTTTAGCTCGGCATCAGCTGCTTTCTCCCATGCGGTGCGCGCGGCTGCGCCGTCCTGCCCAAGCGCCGTACTCGCGGTTTCAGCGAACACGCCTTTGATGGGTAGTCTCGACTTGCTGCGCCTGATTGCGATGAACGTGCCACCGTTGGTGGACACTAAGAACGCATCGCGCACGTTGAGACTCGCCGAACCGCCGCCTGTCAGCCGATACGTGCTTCCCGTCATGCCGCCTTCTCACTGATGACCAGCATCCGGTAGCCATCGTGTTTAACTTCGTGGAACCACTCCGGCACCTGCCTGCCCGCGGTCGCGAGACAGAGTTCGTATGCCATACGCATGAAGCGAAGATAATATTTGCAGAACCAAAAGGGCCCCAGCCGTCGCCAATAGTTGCGGCCTTTTTTACGGAAAACTCGGCACCGGGCTCGGTTCAAAAGTGGACATAACCAGATTTCGGGCCGGTCTAGGCTACCTCAGCTTGGTCTACCCAAAACTGCCAAGCAACTCCACGGCCCCAGCGAGGTGTGCTGGAGCCGTTTCAAGACGATGGTGCTTCGGTCTATGTTGAATGATTTTGGATGAGCTGAGGCAGCTGGAATGCGACGTTGTTCAAGCTGAGCGGTGGCTGGCGCGGTGCTCACCGGGATCAGTGCCGGGATAGAAGCCGCAGAACCACCCCCACTGCGGGGCAGAATTCGGGACACCGGCGCGGCGGCCGATGACTCCGACACGGACGTCGCCGCTGTAGATCAGCCACGTCTCGTGGTGTGGATCGTCCTTGCTGCGGCGGCGGGTGAGAGGGGGCATGCGACGATCAAAGCGGTGCACGACCTCGCTGGCAAATTATCAATCCTCGTGGATCAGATGGTCGCGAGACCACAGTCAGTCGTAGCTGCGAGAAGATCTGCACTTCTGAAACCAGCGCCGCTTTGGCCATCACGGCAGTTCCTCGATCCAAGCGAGGAGACCGAACGCCGCGACAAACCGATCGAACCAACATGTGTTAAGGGTCAAATTCCTTGATCGCGATCAAACATGCGTCGCGCTACTTGCGCCAGTTGTCGGGCATGAAAGAGCCCGATGAGAAACCATATCAGGTTGAAGAGCAGGAAAGGAACATCGAGTCGTCGCGATCAGCGGAGATGCGCCAAGTCATTGAGGACTACATAAGCGATCTCCGACAGATCATCCGGAAGCTCCGCAACACACTGAACTGACGGTGTGGAGTCTGCTAGCGCCGACGATGCGCCGTCGTCGGCATTGTCCCTTGGTACAATGACCCTGGGGACAATCGTCATCTAGGCTCCCATCATTGGATAACCTCTTGGCGTGGAACCGATTTCTACTTTCCGCGCACAACTGAGGGGGATTCATGTTTGTGCGCATCACGAAGGATCAGACGCCGCGTCCCAGTTCACTCCAAGACCTCGGCATGACAAGCGGTACGAACCCGCAAGTCAGCCTAATTGAATTTACCTACAAGAAGGGGACCGAGATCTACGGCGAGAAAGAACCGGCCGAGTACGTCTACCACGTTAAAAAGGGTGCCGTGCGAACCTACAAACTTCTCTCTGATGGTCGTCGCCAGATCGGCGCATTTCATCTTGTCGGAGACATCTTCGGTCTGGAAAATGGCGGCGCACACCGCTTCACGGCGGAAGCGATCATCGAGACCACGGTTCGACTGATGAAGCGCCAAAGTCTCGAAACGGTGGCCGAGAGCGATGCGGTCGTGACCCATAATCTGCTCCGTATGACCACAAAAAGCCTTGAGCACGCTGAGGATCATATGCTTCTTCTGGGCCGCAAAGATGCAATCGAAAGAGTTGCGGCGTTTCTCCTCGAAATGGACAAGCGACTGAGTGGCGCTGCCAACATAACACTCCCGATGCCACGGCGGGATATTGCCGACTACCTCGGCCTGACCCTCGAAACTGTATCTCGCGCATTGTCACGATTGCATCGAGTGGGAGCCCTCGACTTCGTTGGCAACACGCAACGCGAGGTCAGGCTCCTCGACCGCAAGCGCCTCCTTGGCTTCGACTTGCAGAGTTAGCCGGTCCAAGCCTGCGCCTTGCAGTCGAGCGCCTTACTTAGGGCTCGATGCTGGCCACGACCCCGACGAGTGTTCCCGCGGCGGCCTCGGGGCTGGCGAAGGGGCGTTCGGCGGCGATTTCATGCAGCGGTCTGGCGGTGTGCGGTGTGGATGTGGGCGTCGAGCGTTGGGTTCGTGATACCGCGCCGCAGAAGCAGCGTGCAACCCCTTCTGGACGCTGTGTCGGCAGCGGAAAGTGCCAGCCGGTGCATCGGGTCCTTCCAAAGGGTCCAGTCACGCTGGCGACGCCACGTCTCGAAGTCTGCCTCAGTCCGCGTGGCCGCCAGCTCCTGCCACGCTACTTGGAAGCTCGTGCGGGCTTCCTCCAACGTCTCGGCAATGCCGCTGCGGTGCTCACCGGGATCGATGCCGCGATAGAGTCCGCAGGACTAACTCCACTGCGGGGCCGAGTTCGGGACACCGGCGCGGCGACCGATGACACCGACGCGGACATCGCCGCTGTAGATCAGCCACGTCTCGCGGTGCGGATCATCCTTGCTGCGGCGGCGGGTGAGAGCGGGCATGCCGCGATCAAAGCGGCGTACGAACCCGCTGGCAAATTATCAACCCTTCGTGGATCAGATCGGCGCGAGACCACTGTCAGTCGTGGCTGTGAACAGGTTGCAAGCCGGAGACCGCAGAGAGTGTCCGCTGTGCGTGCCAACCCCGGGCGGAAGTCGAAAAAAATGCCTCGAAGGCGAGCGGAAAAATCGCAATGTCACCGGGTTCCAGCGCTTCCCTGCGCTCTAAGGTCAGAACGAGGCAGATGAGCATTCACCCTGCCGGACTTTCTACTCTCACTGTCCGGCCGGCCTCACTGCCGTTGTCTTGCTCATGGGGCAGGCGATAGGCGATCTCGTTAGGTCGGTCGTGCCCAAAGATGAGCTGGATAGCTTGAAGCAGCAGCAGCACACCACCTGCAAAGCGAAAGGCTTCCAACGACACGTGCAGCGCGCCTAGTAATTGAACGCCGAACAGCGCAAAGCCGAACAAGACGCCGCCGGCAATAACGACAGCCCGAAGCGCCAACCGGACCCGTTCCGGGCGGTGTACGCCACCCGTCAAGCCGCCGAACACCAACGCGGTATCGATGGGCCCGATGGCCACAAAGAGTGTCGTGAACGTGTTACGGCGAAATCGGCGATCGGCATTGGTCTGAACTTGTGCGGCGCCTTCGATCCCTTAACCGTCCAAAGAAACGATTGTTCAAGACGAATTGACGCGCCGCCTGGATGTCGCAAAAAATTTTGCGGGCCCCCTTGAAGGCCATTGTTCGACTCCCAAGTCGTTTGCGCCGGGGGCCGGTTACGGATCCTGTTCGCCGAGAGGCTGAAAGTCTGAGCCAGTGACGGCGGCGCTGCCGATGGACTCTGATCAGGCCGGGCCGGTCCACGAGGATGGCCGGGCGCATCCTCGATAAGGAGAAATGAAAGACATACCAGGAGATCAAGATGAGCAGACGCATGCAATCTCGATCGCAGTGAAAAGGAGTACAAAATGGCACTACGCGATCTCGTTCCGTGGAACAACAGCTCACGCAAACTGGGCGTACCAGCCAGCCGGGCGGGATTTCTTCCCGCCCGCCTTCTTCGAGTGGACGCTTGCCATGAACACTTTGCCCTTATCGGCCAATTCGGCCTTTACTGCTCGTCAACCCGTCCCCGGTCCGATGACGCAGTCGGCATTTTCGGCGGATGTGCAAGCCACAGGCGACGACGAATTGGAGTCGCTGATCCGCCGGGATTACGAGCGGTGCCATCCCGGCGACACACTAGATGATCTCAAGCGGCGGGCCGCGTTTTCAAAGGAGGATAGAGGACTATTGCGAGATTGGATGGCGATAGCAGCGGCCTACAAGAAACGTTGCGCGACTGAATTCAACCGCGGTCGACGAAGTTAAGGGCTCGATACTTTCAGCCCCGCGGCGCGGTCGCTCTCTTGTGGGACGATCAGAATTTTCTGAGGCAGGCGCCAACCAAAGACGCCCCCGCGTCTTTCCGCTGCCTCTGTCGGGCCGCGGTTACCGCGACCAGTAGCAAGGTGTGGCCTGTCGGCGGCAACGTCCCGTTCATCCGCAGATCGGCTTGTCCAAGTGGGTAAACTGCTAGGAGATTCGTCATTGGAACCTGCGGCGGGCAGTAATCATTTATCCGGTATGCGATGGGAGACCAAAGTGCCCCCTTCGGAAGCGCACAAGCTTCGCAGACAAGTCTCTACATTGTCGGAGTTCGGCAAGCGAGCTTTGCGGAGCGATGACATAGATGGTCTCCTGCAAGAGGCAACCAGGCTCGTTTCTGATGCCATCGATGTTGAGCTAGTTAAAGTGCTGGAGCTCGTCCCAGGCGGCGAGAATTTACACGTCCGAGCCGGGGTGAATTGGAACCCCGGCGTGGTGGGGCACGCCACAATACCTGCGCATGAGGGCTCGCCGGCTGGCTATGCCTTGCACACGAACCAGCCTGTGATTACCGAAGATACCGAGAGGGAGGTTCGATTCGCGATTCCCGAGCTGCTGATCGAGCATAACGTCAGGAGCACCGTCAATGTTGTTATTCGCGGCGAGGACGGCCCATTCGGTGTGCTGGAGGTTGACTCGCGGCAGCTCCGGAAATTCGAGCAGGACGATATCGATTTTCTTCAGAACTACGCCAATCTCTTGGCTTCTGCTATCGACCGAGTGAGGATCCAGCGAGAATTGGCGGAGCGGGCGCTCAGGCAGGAAATGCTCGGTCATGAGCTTCAGCATCGGATCAATAACATGCTGACGACTATCCAAGCCGTCGCGCGGAGGACGCGCGCCAAGAGCAAGAGCCTTGATGAGTTCGCAAAAGCTTTTGAGGACCGATTGAGGGCGATTGCGCGCACTCATGCTTTATTGAACCGGACCCATACGAGCAAGATCGATATCCGCGAGGTTCTCTCTCAGGAGCTCTCACTGCACGGCGCTGTCGAGGGCGAGAATCTTAAGCAGCGCGGCCCCAAGATCTTGATTCCGGCAAAACAGGCCGAAGTGTTGTCGATGGCAATACACGAACTTGCCACAAACGCCGTTAAGCACGGCGCCCTATCCGTGGAGAACGGTCAAATTGATATATCGTGGGACGCTCATGATCGAGGCAATGGAAATGAGTTCCAACTTCGCTGGCGGGAGCGGGCAGGCTCCATCGCGCACCAGCCGGCCCGACGAGGCTTCGGTTCAGAGTTTCTCGAGAAATCGATACCACATATGTTGAACGGGCGATTCGAGCGACGGTTTGGCTCCGATGGAATAGAATGCACCGTCTCATTTTTGTTGGACAAGAATGATAAATGAGCGGAGCCGCATTCATCCAGACGACGTTCCTGATCCTGGCGTCCCACGCGCAACTAGATAGGCGTAGTCTTTTCAAACGCCTGCAACAAGCCGAGCGTCTCTCGCGATCAATACCCCACTAAGACAAATCACCAAATCGCACAGGCGACGCTGAAAGCGCTGTTGACCGCCTCCCTGGAAAAACCGGCAGCCCAACGGGCCATAAGGCCGCCGCCATGATCCTCCCCCCACCCGCTCAGTGGGGAAGTTCCTTTGGTGATCGTTAATGAAACCGGCCTCCGGCGGCCTCATCGGACTTGAAGAAAATTTTCGCCCCCTCTTGAAACCAAAAGCGACTTTGCTAATTTTTTTCTCGCCATCGAACGGTGGCGTCCGGGCGCCTGATGGGCCCGGGCAAAAGACGGGCACCGGTCGTGTCCGGTGCCGCTCGTATCCATCTTGCTCTTTGGAGGATTTGGCTATGCGCACTTACGACTTCTCTCCCCTGTGGCGTTCGACCATCGGCTTTGACCGCCTCTTTGACCTCGCAGAACTGGCCAAGCGGGAGGGCGAGGATAATTACCCGCCCTACAACATCGAACGGCTGGCCGACGACCGCTATCAGATCTCGTTGGCAGTTGCGGGTTTTGCGCCCGACGATATCACGATCACGGCTGAACAGAACGTGGTCACCATCGAAGGCAGCAAGTCCGACAAGCCCGAGCGGGACTTCCTCTATCGCGGCATCTCGACCCGCAACTTCAAGCGTCAGTTCAACCTGGCGGACTATGTTCAGGTCAAGAGCGCCGCGTTCGACAATGGCCTGCTTAAGATCGAACTGGTCCGGGAAATCCCGGAAGCCATGAAGCCGCGCCGGATCGCGATCAACGGCGCGGCAGCCGACAACGTCCAGAAACTGGAAGCCAAGGCAGCCTAGGTGCGGCTCTGGCCGGCGCCGCGCGATGCATCGCGCGGCTGCCGCTCATCGTCAATGAAAAGGAGGATACCATGCGGCCGACGACCGCCGACGACAACGTTTTCGACTTCACCGCGCTCCTACATCCGGGTACCGCCTTCGAGCATCCAAAGGATGTGGTGAATCACTCCAGCCTGACAACGGCCGAGAAGAGGGCAATTCTGGCATCGTGGGCCTCGGATGCTTCTGCAATAGCCTCTTGCCCATCCATGCGCTCACCCGTCGGGCTGAAGAAGCCAGTATCGATCGATGAGATCCTCGAAGCTTTGTGCGAACTCGATGGCGGTCCCCGGAATCCTCCCGGAGGCAAACCCTGTCGATTGCGCTCTACCGAACGTGCCATTGCCGCCTGAGGAGGAGGTGGATCATGCTTGAGGTAAACCTGGAACGGCTGCGTGCGCATCAAAGGAATATCGACCGCTATCGCAGGCTGCTCGCAACGCATCTGTCGGACCTTGAACGCTCGTTTATTCAGCGCCGTTTGAGCGAAGAGGAAGCATCGGTGAGAGGACTTCTGCGAGAGACGTTCCCCGACCGTCTCTCCGCGGGACTGCCGAGGATCGACGGACGAAGGGCGCCGCTTGAAGTGGCTGCGCTGCTCCACCCGGCCGACGCATTCGATCATCCCTTGGACGTCGTCGACGATTGCGATCTAACGCCTTACGAGAAGCGGGCAATCCTTTCATCCTGGGCCGCAGATGCCTGCGCCGTTCCCGGACCAAAACGGCCCGTTTCGGATACTGCCGTTAGCTTCGACGATATCCTTGATGCCTTGCACCTTTTGGAATCGGAACCAGAGCCCGCCGCCGATCACAGCGAGGATCCTGGTCGTCACCAGGGGCACGATGGTCCGGACACGCTTTCCATTGATTTCTAAAAAGCTGTCGCGAGGTGGAAATGTATCAAACCGTCTCTCAACCACTGCCCGTAGCGGGCTGACGCACTAAAACGAACTTCGCCAGGCGCTGGCGTCAGCACGGCGCTCGTGATGCAGCCTATCGCCTCGTCACCAGCCATCTGCGTCTCGTTGCGAAGATCGCCATGCGCTACCGGGGCTAGGGCCTGCCGATCGCTGACATCGTTTCCGAGGGGAATATCGGCTTGATGCAAGCGGTGCGGCGCTTTGATCCAGAGCGCGGGATTCGTCTTTCTACCTATGCGATGTGGTGGATAAAGGCGACAATCCAGGAATACGTCCTTCGGTCGTGGTCGCTGGTGAAGATTTCGGCGAATTCTGCCCAAAAGAAATTGTTTTTCAAACTAAGGAGAACCAAGAGCGCTATTTCAGCGCTCGATGACGGCGATTTGCGACCGGATCAGGTCAAGACAATCTCTGAGCGCCTCAAAGTATCTGAGCATGAAGTGGTGAATATGGACCGCCGGCCTGCGTGGCGACGTTTCACTGAATTCACGGACCAATGGCGCCCAAGATGCGGGAGATGCGCTAGAACAACTTGTTGATCCCTCACCTCGCCATGACATCGCGTTCGCTGAGGACGAAGAATTGTCGAAACGGCGCGCCGCGCTGAAGGCTACCATTCAAACTCTCAGTCCCCGCGAAAAGCATATCTTTACCGAGCGCTACTTAACCGAGGGCCCTCCCAAGCTCGATACGCTCGCGATGGAGTATGGCATCTCACCAGAGCGCATCCGTCAAATAGAGCTGCGCGCATTCCAGAAAGTGAAATCCGCGATGCAGCAAGGGGAACCTGCCAAAAGAAGCGCGCAGCCAAACTTAGAGCTACCAGAGCGCTCGGCTGGGATCCGGAAGGCCTCCGGAATGGGTGAAAATGCGAAGAACTCAGTGTGAGTAAATCTAGTCCGCCGTACCCCACTGACCGGACCTCGACGAGGCGCACGGCCACTTCGCTGATGGACCAATCGCAGAGCGATCGGTACGGCCACTGCATCCGACAGTCGTCAAGTCAAGGTTACGTTGCCGGTTTAATCGCTCTAAGGCTGCTTCTCGAACGTTTGCATCGAGCCGACGGATGTGAGCCATGGCTGCGCGGAGCGAGATCACCACTGAGTATGGGGGACGATCTGGTCGCGCGACGAATGGAGCCCACGCGGAGGGCGTAAATCTTGGGGCCTGCTCCGAGCGCCGTCGCGTAGACATGCGTTCCACATTCCGGGCAAAATGCTTGTGGCCTCTTGTTGCCGCTTTCGGCGGTCTTGACGTAGATTTTCGGTTCGCCCGAGAGCAACCTGAAAGCGTCGCGCGAAGGCGTGCACGCGGAATGCAGAGCCGGAGAACGTCTGGAAGTCGGTGCAATTGCAGAGCAGGGTCTTGTCCGGCTCGATCTCGGCCTCAAAGGTGATGTATCCGCAGTGACAACGTCCGTCGATTTTCAACTTAATCGTCCGCAGCGCGTTCGTGCGCAAGCTCATGCTAACCTGCTCATGTTCTCGGTGTGCATGTTTGCGAACCGAATTCGCAAAATCTTTGGACTGCCCTGGGCCCCACGTTCCCACTGACCGGACCTCGACGAGGCGCACCGAGACTTCGAATCATGCGCCGCAGCAACCGGATCTCATTCGATCACCTCGTCGGCGCGGGCGAGCAATGAGGCAGGTATTTCGAGGCCAAGCGCCTTTGCTGCCTTGAGGTTGATCACTAGGTCGAACTTGGTCGGCTGCTCGACCGGCAGATCGGCAGGCTTGGTGCCTCTGAGGATTTTATCGACGTAGTCGCCTGCACGCCGGAGTAGATCGGCTATATCGGCGCCGTATGAAACCAAACCGCCATTGGTGGTGAACAGTCGGAAGAAGTAGAGCGCGGGCAGACGATGCTCCGTTGCCAGCGCGGTAACCCGTGTAACGTGATTAACGGTCAATTCACTGCCAAGCGGAAATATTGCATCGGCGTGCTGGGCTGCTGCCGAGGCACAGGCAATGTCGAGTTCCTCCACCTTGTCGCCTCCAGTATCAGGAAAGTCACGCCCAGCTTCCGAGCAGTTTCGGGCAACTCCTCGGCTATGATGAACCTGTGATCTGCATTGCCCGGGTTGACCAAGACCGCAATTTTTGAGGCAGCAGGAACCATCTCCCGCAGGATTTGTATCCCATTGCTGGCGATATTTCCCGGAACGAGGGATGCCAGACCCGTTATGTTGCCGCCGGGATGCGACAGGCTTTGGACGAGGCCATGCCGCACGGGGTCGCCCACAGCAAAGAAAACAATCGGAATGCTGGCAGTTGCCGATTTCAGGGCTAGGGCTTCCCGCGCGGTCGGGCCAACGAGCACATCGGGTTTGAGCGCGACAAGCTCGTTCGCGAGAGGCGCTACGCGCTCCTCGTGCCCCTCGGCCGATCGGTAATCAACGATCAGGTTCTTCCCTTCGATCCAACCGTGATCGCGCATGCTGTCCTGCCACACCTTGTAGTTTGGCAAGTACAGGGGCACGGTATCAAGATAACCAATCCGGCGAGGCGACCCCTGTGCCCACGAACGCCGCGGCGAAACAAGAAGTGCCGTAGTGCCTGCTATAACTCCCGCCGTCGCATGTGTCGCTCCCTCAAGGACCACGCTCGTAGGATTGCAGAGTAACACTTTGTGGGACGACCGGAAGCCGCCCAATTCACCCCTCGCGGTCTAGTCTGGCGGAGGCCTACACGGGCCCGGTCGAGGCAGAGCCGCAACGCCGCCGATCCTAGCGATTGGGCATCGCAATCGGGCCATCATGGCCTAGTGGGTCTTCATGTCGCCGACGGACAGGCTCGGCCTCACTCCGAGGGTATTATCGGCATCTACGCCTTGCGGCCGCTTCCCGCCTCTGCGATCTTAACAACGAACAGGCCGAGTCCGCTGGGCCATGGTGATTTCCTTTCGGGTTGCGGTACGAATAATTCGGTGCGGCAGCGATCCACTGCGACGGAAATGGGTTGCTGTGGAAGGACGGTCTGTCTGCCGCACACTCTCGAGAGGGGCCGATGACCAGCACCGTTTACTCTCCTGACGGGTCGTCGAGAACAGGTTCACCTGCCAAGGCTGCGGCAAAAGATTGCAAGTCAAGGTGCCCGTGAAATCCTTCAAAGAATAACTCTGGCGGCGTCGTGCTGCCGCTCCAGAACCACTTCCCATGGCTGCATGCCGGGCATCTGTCATCCGTTGTCGTAAGGGTTGCCCCGCAACGCCATCTGGATGGCGGCCATGACAATGGCGCCGAGCACACCGCCGATCAGTACACCAGCGGCGAAGCCGCACCAGAAGCTCATCGCTCTAGACCCTGATTGGTGCTCTGCCCTTGGTTCGCCATGGTTTGCCCTGACGTTCGGCGCGGGTGAGCGTTCCACACCGGGATCGTCCGGTGTGCAAGGTCGCCACTTCGTGATGCCGTACATATCCCGATGCCGATATGATGGGGATAGCTTAGTTCAGCGAATATACGGCTGTTCCAGCGGCCTAAAAACTCACCCGCCACGCGTGGTAGAGGTAGCGGACGTGTCGGATGATCGGCCACGTGCTCACCCAGATCTCCGCCGTCCAGGGTGGTGAGGCCGCGTCCCTTCAGCCAGTCATGCCGGCGGCGAGCTCGACGAGCTTGCGCGCTGCGGCTTCCGGGTTGGCGAAGGGACGTTCGGCAGTGAGCTTCACGAAAGAGCCTTAGTGCCGTCGCGCATCGGGAAGACGCTCATCATGATCGGACCCACTGCCGCCCCTCAGGATCGCACTACACTTGCTGCAAGCTTTGCAGATGTCCCGCGGGTACAGTGTTCCGCCCGATCCGTGGGATGTTCGCCATCTGGAACGCTTGCTACCCCAACAGGAGGATGTGTGTTCGGGTATGTTCCACTTGACGTATTCCTAAGCCAGGCCGCTCGACCTTTCGGATTTGTGCTCGCCTGGCAATCGGAGCTGCTCTAGCCCTCGCTCTATTGCTCGCAGGTCCTCCTCAACGTGCTTCAACGCCGGACGCGGATTGATGCCGGGCGCGGCTTGTAGGCCTCCGAGCAACTGGCGCCGAAGTTCACGCATGTCCTCCAATGCTCGGCGGTTCTTCAAACGTACATAAGCGGAAACGATCAATTCAATGGTGTTCGATGGCATGGGTGCTCCGAAAATACGCTTCCTAAAAAAAGCGCTGTCGGGCTGGAAATACAGATCCCGGCAGCGCGGTATTTTCTAACTGGGCACTGAAATCCCAGTTGATTTTGAATATGCAATGGTCATGCCACAGGTATGTGACGGACCGGTCCTCGCGGGCAAATGAAAAGGGGGGCAAGCTGGGGCCATTCGTCACGCGGGTACCTGACGGGGACCAGGTACTGCGCCGACAACCTGCTTTTGAAGTTCTTCGTTCCTAGTAAGATCAAAGAATAGGTCCCGCTCTCGTGCAGCTCGAGCCAGCCACGCTCAATCGGCTTTGGACAGCGCTGCGCGCCCGTCAGCAGCGATGCGGTACTCAACTTCACCTAAATCAGCGGGTCAGCCCCGACAAGCCAGAGATCGACTAGCCGGGCGACGAGTTCATGATCGAAGAGCGGTGGGCTGATCTAGGATTCGGAAGCCAGCCGTCTCAGGAAATCGCGCTCGATCGCAGTTAGCTCCATTCGTTACTGCGTCAGGTGCACGAGGAAAGCCTCGCAAGCATTCTCGGCTTCGACGAAGGTTTTGAAGGGAGACCCAGCGATTTTGATTGCCGACTTGTTCAGGTGGATGGGGCGCCATGAGGCAATGAAGCCAGGCTGTCCGTGAAGCCCGGGACCGGTACGGCTTTCATTGCTGATCACGAACGAAAATCCGCCGCTGCTCGCCATCCATATTTCGAGCTCGTCCCGCGACGTATCAACGCGAGCAAAGTGCAGGGCCAAATCACCCCCCACATTCTTACTCGTCATAAAGTGTCACGGGTGCAGGCCGGGCGCATTTACCTGCGTGAAGTCCTGACGATCGCACAGAAAGCGCAACCGCCAACGGTTGGCAGGGCACGCACGCCGGTTGACCAGTGACGGAGAGACAGGCCAGCCGGCACGTGCTGGCGGGCCGCTCTCGTGAGGCGGCTGTGCCTCCAATGCAAGCCTCGCTTCCCCGAACCTAGGGCTTCTCCGGAGGCGTCGACGCGATCTTGCCTGTTCCGCCGCACGTCGGGCACGGCCGGTAGAGTATCTTGCGTACCGGATAGGGTGACGTCATCAGGGGCCAGTGCCCGAGCCGAAGCACTCCGGGCAGACTTTGACCTGTTCGCTTATTTCGGTTCTCCGATTCGAGGCGGTATTGCCTCGCGATGGATCGAGCACCGGCGGCGCCTGCTCAACAACGCACGGGGCGCGGGACCCGCCGGTTCACGCTGGTGGGCTGCAAAAAGGCCGCAGCGTCGAATGCCGCTGCGGCCCCGCCGGGTCAAAAAGAATTGGTGAAGTATTTGCCAGCCCCGGTACCCAACAGGCTACCCGCCGACATTTCTGCAGATCGTGTCCCGTGGCGTGGTGTAGCTGAGCTTAGGCCACCACGTTCGCCGGCATGGGCCGGATCGATCAGCTGGCGATTGCCGGGAAGCTGACGGCGGGATCATCGCCCAACGGGGCGATCGTTTCCAGTGTC
>NZ_JBANAZ010000088.1:0-34451 GCF_059803455.1 Bradyrhizobium sp. UFLA05-108
ACACCGAGCGAAGATTGATCTTCGCGTTCAGCCCGAGCCCGGTCCGGACAGCCTGTCTGACGCATTCCTCGTTGATGACCGGCAGCATGCCGGGCATCGCCGCGTCGACCAGCGACACGTGGGTGTTCGGCTCACCGCCGAATGCGGTGGACGCGCCCGAGAACAGTTTTGAGTTCGACGTCACCTGGGCGTGGATCTCCATGCCGATGACCATCTCCCAGTCGCCGGTGGCGCCCTTGAGAAGCTTGTGCGTGGCCGTGCTCATGTCGTGCTCCCGAGCAGGGCGGCAGCGATGCGCTCCCACTCCGTCTGTAATGAATCCTTCGCGGCCGGTTGGCCCGCCTGGCGATACCAGTAGCCGGCATTGCCGAGATCGCCTTCAACACGATGCAAATAGGCATGCACCCAGGCGGCGTCGCGGCTGTCCTCGTCCTGGACGATCTTGTGCGCCTTGTCCCAGTCGCCCTTCGCGGCCCACCAGAGCCCTGCGAGCGGCGCGCTGAGGTTCGGCGCAGGCGCGGCGCAGTCGAGGCTGGCGATATACGCCGCCATGTTCACCACCACCTCGTCGGCGTGAAGTGGCCGGCCGCTTGCTCGATCACCTCGCCGAGCGAGAACAGCGTCTCCTCGTCGAAGGGCCGGCCGATCAGTTGGAGGCCGAGCGGCAGGCCTTGCGCGTCCTTGCCGGCGGGCACGGCGATGCCCGGCAGGCCGGCCATGTTCACGGTCACCGTGAAGATGTCGTTGAGATACATCTCGACCGGATCGGCGCCGCCCTTCTCGCCAATGCCGAAGGCGGCGGACGGTGTCGCCGGCGTGAGGATCGCATCGACACCCTTGGCGAAGCAATCCTCGAAATCCTTCTTGATCAGCGTACGCACTTTTTGCGCGCGCAGGTAATAGGCGTCGTAGTAGCCGGCGGAGAGCACGTAGGTGCCGATCATGACGCGGCGCTTCACCTCGGCGCCAAAGCCTTCGGCGCGGGTGTTTTCATACGTCTCGATGATGTTGCGTCCCTGCTCGCGCAGGCCGTAGCGCACGCCGTCGTAGCGCGCGAGGTTGGACGAGGCTTCCGCCGGCGCCACGATGTAATAGGCCGGCAGTGCGTATTTGGTGTGCGGCAGCGACACCTCGACGAGCTCGGCGCCGGCCGCTTTCAGCCAGGCCGCGCCTGCTTCCCAAAGCTTTTCGATCTCGGCCGGCATACCGTCGAGCCGATATTCCCTGGGTATGCCGATCTTCATGCCCTTCACGGACCTGCCGATCGCGGCCTCATAGTCCGGCACGGCGATGTCGACGGACGTCGTGTCCTTCGGGTCGTGGCCGGCCATTGAACGCAGCAGCATCGCGCAATCGCGTACGCTGCGCGCGATCGGACCTGCCTGATCGAGCGAGGAGGCAAAGGCGACGATGCCCCAGCGCGAGCAGCGGCCATAGGTCGGCTTGATGCCGACGGTCGCGGTAAAGGCCGCTGGCTGGCGGATCGAGCCGCCGGTGTCGGTCGCCGTCGCGCCCATGCAGAGTAGCGCAGCAACGGCCGAGGCCGAGCCGCCGGACGAGCCGCCCGGCACCAGCGTCGTGTTGGAGCCCTCGCGCCGCCAGGGATTGCCGACAGGACCGAAGCAGGAGGTCTCGTTCGACGAGCCCATCGCGAACTCGTCATTGTTGAGCTTGCCGAGCATCACCGCACCATCGCGCCAGAGCTGCGAGGTGACGGTCGACTCGTAGGTCGGCACGAAATTGCCGAGGATCTTTGAGCAGGCCGTGGTGCGCACGCCCTTCGTCGCAAACAGGTCCTTGATACCGAGTGGAATGCCGGCGAGCGGACCGGCACTACCCTTGGCGATCTTGCCATCAGCTTCGCGCGCCATGGCGCGCGCCTGGTCGGGCGTCTCCAGGATGAAGGCGTTGAGCGCGCGTGCAGCTTCCATCGCGCTCAGATGCGCGTCGGTCAGCTCGAGCGACGTGAATGTCTTGTCGGCGAGACCCTTGCGGGCCTCGGCGAGCGTCAGCGATGTCAAATCGGTCATTTATTGATCGGGCTACAGAAGAACGGAGACAGGGTCTTGTCGTTGGCCGGGTCGTCTTTTTTGGCGGCGGCTTTCGCAGCCGCCTCGATCTCGTCGAGCACGGCATTGACGGCCACATTGGGATCGGCAGTCTTGCCCTGCCGCTCCATCGCGTCGAGATAGTTCATGTAGGCCTGATAGGCCTTCTCATCGTCGCATAGCAGGCACATCGGACTCGTGTCCTAATACTCTTTAGTTTGACGCGTTTTCTTCACGCGAACCGGCTTCCACTTCGCTCGAAAACGCCATGCTACTCGACGACCTTCGGCACCAGGAAGAAGTGACCTTCGGTCGCGGGCGCATTGGCAACGATATCGTCGGCGATCTCGCCGTCACTGATGACGTCCTCGCGCTTCTTCATCTCCATCGGGGTCACCGAGGTCATGGGCTCGACGCCCTCGATATTGACCTCCGAGAGCTGTTCGACGAAGGCAAGCATGGCGTTGAGCTCGCCCTGGAGATGCGGAACCTCATCGTCGGAAACCGCAATGCGCGCGAGATGCGCGATGCGGCGGACGGTAGCGGCGTCAACGGACATTATATAAGGCCTCGAACGGCAGAAATCCTGTCTGCCGTATAGCAGAGGCCGGTTTTGCGCCGCAACCGGCGCTGGGCGCATGATCCGGACCCGAAGGGCCGCGTTAGCGCAAAGTGCGCAGCGGTTTTCCGAAAGATCATGCGCAAACAATAACCTAAAGCGCGATGACGATCCTCCTGGATCTCATCGCGCCTAGCCGGCCAGCGCTTTCAGGCGGGCCTGCGCGGATTTGGCCAGGTCCCGGGTCAATCCGGCCGCAGGCATCTCGCGGCCCATGCCGATGGCCTGTCCCGCCCAGAGATTGGTGAAATCCACCCTCCCCTGCTTTTCGGCCGCCGCCTTCAACGGCCCCAGCGCGGTCGCGGCATGGGGAAAGGCCGGCGCGTCCGGCGAAATCGGGCCGGCTTCGCGCATCAGGCGGTTCTGTACACCGCGCGCGGGCCGGCCGGTCATCACATTGGTGATCACGGTGGAATCGTCCCCGGCCTCCGTGAGTGCCCTGCGACCGCCGGCGCTGACCTTGGATTCCGGGCAGCGCAAATAGGCACTGCCGATCTGCACCCCGGACGCGCCGAGCGCGAAGGCAGCGGCGATACCGCGTCCATCCGCGATACCGCCGCAGGCGATCACCGGCACCTTCACGGCATCGACGACCTGTGGCACCAGCGCGAAGGTGCCGGGCTGCTCCGAGATATTTTCAGTCAGGAACATGCCGCGATGGCCGCCCGCCTCTGCGCCTTGCGCGATCACGGCATCGACGCCGTGCTGCTCGAGCCAGACCGCTTCCTTCACGGTGGTGGCGGAGGAAATCACGATGCACCCGGCCGCCTTGACGCGCCTCAGCAGCGCCTTGTCCGGCAGGCCGAAATGGAAGCTGACGACTTCTGGCTTCAGCTCCTCGACGACCTCGCAGAACGCCGCATCGAATGGCGCGCGGTTGGCTGCATTGATGGGCGCCGCCGGATCGAGACCATGCTCCTTGTAGTAGCCCGCGAGGCGCTGCTTCCAGCGCGCTTCGGCCTCGGCCGTGAGCTCGACCGGCGTGTGGCAGAAGAAGTTCATGTTCACCGGCGTGGAGACGCGCTGGCGAATGAGATTGACCTGCTCGCGCGCTTTCTCCGCCGACAGCATGGCGCATGGCAGCGAGCCGAGCGCACCGCCCTGCGCCGCGGCGATCACGAGCTCCGCATCCATCACGCCGGCCATCGGCGCCAGCACGATCGGAAATTCGATCTTGAAGAGGTCGATCAGTCGACGGTCAGGCCACATGGTTGTTCTCTCTTGTTCAAGCAGCGGAAGCGACGGAGTTGCGCCGGCCGGTCAGCAACTGCTCCGCCTCAGCTGCGATCCGCTCGACGATGTCGGCTGCCGGCGGAATATCATGGATCAGGCCGACCGCCTCGCCTGCAATCACGGCGGCGACGTCGAAATTGCGGCTCGCCTTTGCGGCGGCATAATCAGCCGCAACCTTGGCGACATTCTGCATCAATTCGACCTCGCGCCCCATCCAGCGCCGGGCGTGATCGTTGATCAGGCATCGCCCGGTAAACGGCGCCGGCCAGACATTGTTGCGGGAGAGATCGAAAATGATGCCGCGCATGGTCGAGCCGCTCGTTGCATCACAGATGCGCCGTTTCGCCTCGTCAGCGCCGTCGGCCTCCTGGCTCGCATAAAAGCGCGTACCGAGCAGCACGCCGCTTGCGCCCAGCATCACCATGGCGGCGAGCCCGCGCCCGTCGGCGATGCCGCCGGCCGCGACCACCGGCACACGACCCGCCGCGAGATCGACGATTCCAGGCACGAGATCGACGGTGGTGCGGGATGCACCATGGCCGCCTGCCTCGGTGCCTTGCGCGATGAGAACGTCCGCGCCGGCATCGAGCGCCTGTCGCGCCATGGCCTCGTCCTGCACTTGGCAGATCAGCCGCGCACCGGTCGATTTGATCTTCGGCGCGAACGGCGCGGGATCGCCGAACGACAGCATGATCGCTGCGGGCCTTGCCGCGAGCGCGATATCGAGAAGGTCGGGGTGCCTGGCGAGGCTCCAGGTGATGAAGCCGATTCCGAACGGGACGCGCAGCGCTTTCAGCTTCGCCGTCTCCTGCTCCAGCCAAGCCCTCTCGCCATAGCCGCCGCCCAGAATACCAAAGCCGCCGGCGCGGCTCACCGCCGTCACCAGGCTGCTGCCAGCGATGATATCCATCGGAGCAAGGAGGATCGGGTGCTCGATGCCGAGCAGCGTGGTCAGCGGTGTGGTGATCGCCATGGCTCCTCCTGTGTGGACAGCGACACTAAGTGAGAATAACATTCTTGAAAATTGAATTCTTTCGAACGCTGCCATCTCGAAAACGAAACGAGGCCATGGAACTCAGCGATATCAGGACTTTCGCCGCGGTCGCCCGCGCCGGCGGCATCACCCGTGCCGCGGAAGAGCTCAATACGGTGCAGTCGAATGTCACCCAGCGGATCAAGGCGCTGGAGGCCGAGATCGGCACGCCCCTGTTCGAGCGGCACAGCCGCGGCATGACGCTGACCGGCGCGGGCAAACGGCTTTTGCCTTACGCGCAACGGATGGCGGCGCTCTCGCGCGAGGCCTTCCTTGCCGCGCGCGATGATGGCGAGCCCAAGGGACCGCTCGCGATCGGCTCGATGGAAACGACGGCGGCTGTTCGCCTGCCACCGCTGCTCGCCGATTTCCATCGCCGTTTCCCTGCCGTGCGGCTGAGCTTGCGCACCGCGACCACCGCCGATCTCGTCGCCGCCGTGCTCGATGGCGCGCTCGACGGCGCCTTCGTCGCTGGTCCCATCGAGCATGCCGAGCTCATCGCCGTCAGCGCCTTCCGCGAGGAGCTGGTGCTGGTCAGCGCGCGCCGTTGGGCATCACTCAAAGAGCTCCGCGCCGGCACGCCGGAGTCGGGCCCGACGGCGCTGGTGTTCCGCACCGGCTGCACCTATCGCCAGCGGCTCGAGCAGATCTTCGTCGAGTTCGGCTGGCCCTCGGCGGCGCGCTTCGAGCTCGGCACGCTCGACGGCATGATCGGTTGCGTCGCCGCCGACATGGGCGTGACATTGCTGCCCCGCGCTGTGGTCGAACGCAGCGCGATGATCGGCAACGTGGCGATCCACGAGCTGCCCCCGTCTTATGCAGGGGTCGAGACGCTGTTCATCCAGCGCCGCGCCGGCCACCAGTACAGCGCACTCCAAGGGTTCGTGTCCTGCCTGAACAGGGATGACGAGGTCATCGCGGCCTGAACGACCAACGCCGCAGCGCCACCATCGCCCAGATCGCCTCCACCACGCCGAACGGCCAGGCGCCTTGCAGGAAGCCGTAGGCCGAGCCGAGCGCGCAGGATGCGGCGAACAGCAGGACGAACCAGTGGCTGCGATCCTCCAGCGCATAACAGACCAGCATCGCGGTGACGGCGAACAGGCCGAATAAGGTCAGCGCATCCATTGTTCTCGGTTCACTCCGCAGCGCTTCGCATGGTATGCGCTAACGCCATGCCGGCACCTATCCTACCTCTCATCGACGCTGCAACCCACTGGCCCGCGCGCGGTGCGCTGATCGGGCTCGATCTCGGCACCAAGACGATCGGCGTTGCCGTCTCCGATCCCGACCGGCGGCTCGCGACCGGTGTCGAGACCATCCAGCGCAAGGCGTTCAAGCAGGATGCCGCAAAGCTCCTTGCCATCGCCACAGAGCGCAAGGCAGTCGGCTTCGTGCTCGGCCTGCCAATCAACATGGACGGCAGCGAGGGCCCGCGCGCGCAATCGACCCGCGCCTTCGCCCGCAATCTTGCCGGCCTCACGGCCTTGCCGATCGGCCTGTGGGACGAACGTCTCTCGACGTCGGCGGTCGAGCGCGAGCTGATCGGCATGGACGTCAGCCGCGCCAAGCGCGCCGAGGTGATCGACGAGCACGCCGCGATCTTCATCCTGCAAGGCGCGCTCGATCGCCTCGCCAATCTTCGCGCGGCACCCGGAACGGACTGACCCATGGCGGTGGTGATTGCTGCACTGCTGCCGGTCTTCATTCTCATCGTGCTCGGCGTAGTGCTGAAGCACAGCCTGATGCGGCTCGACACCCAATGGCACGGGCTGGAGCGGCTGACCTATTACGTGCTATTTCCGATGCTGCTGATCCAGACGCTGGTGAAGGCCGACCTCGACAAGGTACCGGTCGCAGGCGTCGGCGGCGCACTGCTCTTGTCCTCGCTTGCGATGTCACTGTTGTGCCTGGCGCTGCGCCCGGCCCTGGCGCGGCTCGACATCGATGGGCCCGCCTTCACCTCGATCTTCCAGGGCGCGACCCGCTGGCAGACCTATGTCGCGCTGTCGGTCTCGGCCAATCTGTTCGGCGATGTCGGCCTTGCGCTGGCCTCAGTCGCGATGGTCGCGATCATTCCGCTGGTCAACGTGTTCAGCGTCGCGGTCCTCGCGCACTACGCATCGCCGAACAAGCAGTCCGTCGGCGCCATCGTCATGACCGTGGCAAGCAACCCGCTGATCTGGGCCTGCGCGATCGGCCTCTTCGTCAACGTCCTGCACCTGCCGCTGCCAAGGATCTGGCACGAGGTGGCGGATGCGTTGAGCCGCTCTTCCCTCGCCATCGGCCTGCTCGTCACCGGCGCGGGCCTGCATCTGAACGGCCTGCTCCGCCCGAGCGTGGCCGCCGCCATCGGCGTCGCCTTCAAGCTCGTGCTGATGCCCGTGATCGCGCTTCTGCTCGCGCTGTGGTTCGGGCTGACCGGGACGAGCCTTGCGATCATCGCAGTCTGCGCGGCGGTGCCGACCTCGCCCAGCGCCTACGTGCTGGCCCGCCAGATGGGCGGCGATGCGCCGCTGCTCGCGCAGATCATCACGCTGCAAACGATTTTGGCGGCGATCACGATGCCGATCGCGATCGCGCTGGTGGCCTGAGCGCTAGACGTACGGACGCATTGCAAGACGACGATATTGGAAGTTGAGTGGGCTATCACTGTCAGCCAGGTTGAGGCACTTCTCCAACGGATATAGCCAAGAGCAAGTCCAGAGAGGAAAATATTGGTCTGCCCAATCCAGCTGTATTGGACGTGGCAGATCGCCACAAAGCAGACGTGAGCACAATGGTCCCGATCGCCCCTAGAAATGTCTCGGACCATCCGCGGAACATGAAGCCCCGAACGATCAACTCCTCCACAACCGGCGCGGCGATGCAACTCCCTACGAGCATGATCAGCAACCCGCCCGCACCGCCGACGCCGATGTACGCGCTCGTCGTTTGCTCCTGCGGACCAAGCACGAGGTAAGACAACACAGACTGCAGGCCGAATACGACGGCCACAATGCCCACGGCCCTCAACAATTGGCCCGGGCGCGGCCAGTTCAAAGCCAAATACTCCGAGAATTCTCTACCTGCCTTCCGGGTCGCAACCCAGAGTACGGTAACCGCAGCAGGGGATCCCAGGATGGTCGCGGCGCCCTGCCAATTCGGTTGGTACCACAACGCGTCAATTTTCTCGGCTGACGACCCATCCATGGGCTTCAGGATAAGAGTCAGCAACACTTGGGCCGACAATAAATAAGCGGCGCAAGCAATCAGCGCACCGAGCAACGTCTCCATGAAATCCCAGGTCCGAGGCTTCCGAACGGAGCCCGCAGCCGAGGGATTGGCATTTTCGAGATC
Organism: Bradyrhizobium sp. UFLA05-108; assembly: GCF_059803455.1. Classification (NCBI taxonomy): domain Bacteria; kingdom Pseudomonadati; phylum Pseudomonadota; class Alphaproteobacteria; order Hyphomicrobiales; family Nitrobacteraceae; genus Bradyrhizobium; species Bradyrhizobium sp. UFLA05-108. The sequence goes on from NZ_JBANAZ010000088.1 coordinate 8,273, forward strand.
GGACATTTGGGCTTTCCGCGACAACGTCGCAGCGAAGGTGGGCACAGGTTCTACCCAACATACTTGAGGACCAAACGGCCGGCAATGCAATGGCGCGGGCGGTCTGAGGAACGCCCCCAATACCTCGTCATTGCGAGCGAAGCGAAGCAATCCAGACCGTCGCCGCGGGGGGATTCTGGATTGCTTCGCTTCGCTCGCAATGACGGTTTCCGTGGCTGCAACTCAAGGCTACTGCTTGGCGCTCGTTCATTTCGCGCGAGGCTAGAGCCGCCCGCCTACCCCCCCAGCCACATCGTCAGCACCACCGCCGTCAGATTGTTCAGCGCGTGGAGCACGATCGTGAGCCACAGCGAGTTGGCGCGGTAGCGCATGTAGCCGAACCACAATCCGATCGAGAAGACCTCGGCAAGAAAATACATGTCGTACTGCAGATGCACGGCGGTCCAGACCAGCGACGACAGGATGATCGCGCCGGGCACGCGCAGAAAGCTTTCCGACCAGCCGCGGAAGAGGAAGCCCCGCGCGATCACCTCTTCGGAGATCGGCGCGGCAATGCTGAAGGAGAGCACGAGCATCGTCGCCGCGCCCTTGTCGCGGCCTGATTTCAAGAGATCTGTCATGAAGCCTGGCGTCGCCTCGCGGCCCAGCGCACGCGACATCGCCTCCCAGATCACCACGATCAGAACGAGACCGACGGCACCGAGCAGAATCTGCAACCAGGATGGCCAGCGCAGCGCAAGGTAGTCGGCGAAGGAAGCTCCCTTCAGGCGAATGGCCAGCCACACCGCGGCCAGCGTGGTCGGCAGGCCCGCGATCACCGACCACGCCAGCGCCTGCGGATCGCGGCCGACGGACTCGAGCGATGCCATGTCGATCGGGCCACCACGATGCGCGACGAGATAGACGATGGTGCCAATCTGGCCGACGAACATCGCGGCGAAGACGAACACGCCCCACAGCGCCGTGCCCCAGAATTTCCAGACGGGCGGCGGCGCCCCGGGCGTCACGATCAGCGGCGGGTGGTCGGGATTGAGAGTGTCCATCAAGAAGCTTTCGTTAGGCGCGGCAAACTATCGAGAGATCGTCATGCCCGGGCTTGTCCCGGGCATCCACGTCCTTCGTGCCGCACTGTGACACGTGGATGGCCGGGTCAAGCCCGGCCATGACGGGCAGTGAGAGCGTTCCCCGATCAAGGCAGCGCCCGTTCCAGCAGCGCTCGCTGGTCCCCACTCTCCAACTCCACGGCGCCATACATGCTGGCGTGATTGGTGGCGAGGCGTGTGGCGGCAAACAATTCGGCGTTGCGGGGTGATACGAGGTTGAGCGCCGCGGCCGCCGACAGCAGCGCCAGCTTCTCCACCGCAAGCCGCGCGACGCGCTCGCTATCGCCTCGGCGGAAGGCTTTGCCGATGAAGCTTATCGCCTCACCCGTTCCTGGCAGGCCCTTGGTCTCAGCGGCCAGGCTTTGCAGCACCGTCATCGCCGCATCGGGCTCGCGCGCCAGCGCACGCAGCACGTCGAGGCACATCACGTTGCCCGAGCCTTCCCAGATCGCGTTCACCGGCGACTCCCGGTAGTGGCGCGCCAGAATGCCGTCTTCGACATAGCCGTTGCCGCCGAGGCATTCCATTGCTTCGTAGAGGAACGCCGGCGCGCTCTTGCAGACCCAGTATTTGATCGCGGGCGTCAGCAGCCGCATGTAGGCGGCCTCGCCTGCATCGTGCGGCGTGCGGTCGAAGGCACGGCAGAGCCGCATCACCAGCGCGACCGTTGCCTCGACATGCAATGCCATGTCCGACAGCACCGCCTGCATCAGCGGCTGATCGGCGAGATGTTTCTGGAATACGCTGCGGTGACGCGCGTGATGCAGCGCATGGGCGAGCCCCGAACGCATCAGTCCACTAGAGGCGATCGCACAATCCTGCCGCGTTAGCTGCACCATCTGGATGATGGTGCGGATGCCCTTACCTTCGTCGCCGACGGCTTGCGCATAGGCGCCGACGAACTCGACCTCCGAGGACGCATTGGAGCGATTGCCGAGCTTGTCCTTCAACCGCTGAAACTGGATCGCGTTCACCGAACCATCCGGCGCAAAGCGCGGCATGAAGAAGCAGGTCAGCCCGCCCTCGGCCTGCGCCAGCACGAGGAAGGCATCGCACATCGGCGCCGACATGAACCATTTATGGCCGGTGATGCGATAGGCGTTCCCATCGCGCACCGCGCGCGTCATGTTGGCGCGTACGTCGGTGCCGCCCTGCTTCTCGGTCATGCCCATGCCGAGCGTCATGCCGCGCTTCTCCCACCACGGTGTGAAGGTGGGGTCGTAGCTTTTCGTCGAGAGCACCGGCATCACGCGCGCGAGCAACTCCGGCTGCATCGCCAGCGCCGCGACGGAGGCGCGTGTCATGGTGATCGGACAGAGATGTCCGGTCTCGACTTGCGATGCGATGTAGAATTTGGCTGCACGAATGACCTCGGCCGCATCGCCCGCGGGCTGTCCGTCCGCGGTCCAGGTGGAGTTATGCACGCCGGCATGCGCGCTGTGCGCCATCAGCTCGTGATAGGCGGGGTGAAACTCGACCTGGTCGCGGCGGTTGCCCTTGGCATCAAAGGTGCGGAGTTTTGGCGTGTTCTCGTTGGCGAGGCGCCCACGCTCGGCCATCGCCGCCGAGCCCCAATGCCGGCCGAACGCGGACAACTCCTGTTCGGCAGCGGTCCCGCCATTGGCCTTCACCGCCTCGACCAGCGGCCGGTCAGCGGCAAACAGGTCGATGTCCTCGAACGGCGGCGACTGATTGAAAACCTCGTGGGTCGCGAAGCTCGGCTGGGTCATCGAGTGTTCCCGATTGATCACGATATCGCAGTGGGGCAATCCCTCACCTCTCCCGGAGGGAGAGGTCGGAGTGCGCAGCACTCCGGGTGAGGGGATCAGGTCCCTCGATAGAGCTGTTCCCCTCACCCGCGCCTTCGGCGCGACCTCTCCCTGTGGGAGAGGTAATCCGACTCCTGGCTGCCCAAACGACCATCTGCACTCTACCTCGTCCGCGGCTGGATCGGGAAATCATAGGCCGCCCCGCCAGCCCCCGGCAGGGAAAAATGCCACCACTCCTTCGAATAGTTCACAAAGCCTTGCCGGGCCATCGCAGCGACCAGCCGCTTGCGCCAGGCCCGCTGATCGGCCGTGATCATTGGCGCTGCGGTATGGCCCTTCGCATCCGTGCAGTCATAGCCCGTGCCCATGTCAACGCTGCCTTCAGGCGGCCGAGCCTCGACCGGCGCCGTGCAGTCGCCATAGGCCTTCGCGGGATCGTATTTGGCGGAGTTGTCGGCCTTGAGATCGATGAGCGTGAGATCGAGCGCAGCACCGGTGGAATGCTGCGAGCGGCTCGCGATATAGCCGAGCCGGAACAGCTCGGTCTTGGGAATCTTGGGGTTGTAGCGCCGCTCGGCCGCCGGCTCGCGGCCGTTCTGCGCCCACGCCACCATATCGAGGGACGCACGCACCGGCCGATAGCAATCGAACATCTTCAGCGAGAGGTTTTGGCCGGCGAGCTCCTGCTGGATCGCTTTCAGCCGCAGCCCCACCTCCCGCTTCACCACGCATTCGCCGGCGCCATAGCCGCTCAGCGGATGGCCGGTGAAATTGTTCGAGGTCGCGTAGCGGATGTCCTGGACGATGCTGGGATCGATGTCGCGCAAGTACACGAAGCCGCCGGGGAGCGGTTGGGCGTGGGCTTCGCCAACGAGTGCTGCGACCAAGAGCGCTGACAAAATTGCTTTCAAGGGAAGCTCCCACATCGTCATGGCCGGGCTGGTCCCGGCCATCCACGATCTTCTATCGCATTTGACGCAAAAAGAACGTGGATGCCCGGGACAAGCCCGGGCATGACGGAGGAGACTGCAACAGCCCAAATTGGGGCACCAAACGTTTGCCAGATCAGATCAGGGGATAACTCACTTCCCTACCTTTGGCCCTTGCCCCCTCACCCATCCCCGCCTATAGCTCTGCTTTTAATGACCCCTGCATCGAAATCGACCTTCGTCCTCGGTCACCGGCATCTGCTGGGTATCGAGGGCCTTTCCGCTGCCGACATCACCGGCCTCCTCGACCTGTCCGAGGAATATGTCGAGGTGAACCGCCAGGTGGACAAGAAACGCGCCGTCCTGCGTGGACGGACGCAAGTGAACCTGTTCTTCGAGGCTTCCACCCGCACCCAATCCTCATTCGAGATCGCCGGCAAACGCATGGGTGCCGACGTCATGAACATGTCGGTCTCCTCCTCCTCCATGAAGAAGGGCGAGACGCTGATCGACACCGCAGTGACGCTCAATGCCATGCACCCGGATATCCTGGTGGTGCGGCATCACGCCTCCGGCGCGGTGGAACTTCTGGCCCGCAAGGTTGACGGTTCCGTGATCAATGCCGGCGACGGCGCGCATGAGCACCCGACGCAGGCGCTGCTGGACGCGCTGACGATCCGCCGCAACAAGGGCCGAATCGAGGGCCTCGTGATCGCGATCTGCGGCGACGTCCTGCATTCGCGCGTTGCCCGCTCCAACATCATCCTCCTCAACACCATGGGTGCCCGCGTCCGTGTCGTCGGACCCTCCACGCTCTTGCCGCCCGGCATCGAACGGATGGGCGTCGAAGTTGCGCGCGACATGCGCGAGGGCCTGGAAGGCGCCGACATCGTCATGATGCTGCGCCTCCAGCGCGAGCGCATGAACGGCTCCTTCGTGCCGTCCACCAGCGAATACTTCAACTATTTCGGGCTGGACCAGAAAAAGCTCGCCTACGCCAAGCCCGATGCGCTGGTGATGCATCCCGGTCCCATGAACCGCGGCGTCGAGATCGACACCGCGGTCGCCGACGGCGCGCAGTCCCTGATCCGCGAACAGGTGGAGATGGGCGTCGCCGTGCGCATGGCGGTGCTGGAAGCGCTCGCCCGTAACCTGCCGAACGCGTGATGCCAATGCTGACCGACCGCCGCCCGATCCTGCTCGCCAACGCCCGCGTCGTCGATCCCTCCAGGGACTTTGACGGCGTCGGCGACGTCCTGATCGCCGACGGCATCGTCCGCGAGACCCGCCGCGGCATCGGCGCGGCTGGCGTCCCCGAGGGCACCGACATCGTCAACTGCTCCGGCAAGATCGTCGCTCCCGGCCTGATCGACATGCGCGCCTTCGCCGGCGAGCCGGGCTACGGCCATCGCGAAACCTTTGCGAGCGCGAGCCAGGCGGCGGCGACCGGCGGCATCACCACCGTGATCTGCCAGCCGGACACCTTGCCGGTCATCGACAATTCGGCGACCGTCGACTTCGTGATGCGCCGGGCCCGCGACACCGCGATCGTCAACATCCAGCCGATGGCCGCCCTGACCAAGGGGATGCGTGGCGAGGAAATGACCGAGTTCGGTCTCCTGAAAGCCGCCGGCGCGGTCGCCTTCAGCGACGGCGACCGAAGCGTCACCAATGCGCAGGTGATGCGCCGCGCCCTCACCTATGCGCGCGATTTCGACGCGCTGATCGTGCACTACACCGAGGATCCCAACCTCGTCGGCGAAGGCGTCATGAACGAGGGCGAGTTCGCGACCCGCCTCGGCCTGATGGGCATCCCGAACGCGGCGGAAGCCGTGGTGCTGGAGCGCGACATGCGCCTCGTTGCGCTGACCGGCGGCCGCTATCACGCGGCCTCGCTCTCCTGCATCGACTCGCTCGATATTCTCAAGCGCGCCCGCGATGCCGGTCTTGCCGTCAGCGCCTCGGTCTCGATCAACCATCTCGCGCTGAACGAGAACGATATCGGGCCCTACCGGACGTTCCTGAAGCTATCGCCGCCGCTGCGCACCGAGGACGACCGCCGGGCCCTGGTTGCGGCCGTCGGCTCCGGCCTCGTCGACGTCATCATGTCCGACCACAATCCGCAGGACGTCGAAGGCAAGCGCCTGCCGTTTGCGGAAGCAGCTCCCGGCGCTGTGGGCCTCGAGACGATGCTGTCGGCGGGCCTGCGACTGGTACATAATGGCGAGATGGAACTGAACACGCTGATCCGGGCAATGTCGACGCGGCCGGCCGAGCTGCTCGGCCTGCCCGGCGGCACCTTGCGCGCCGGCGCGCCGGCCGACGTCATCGTGATCGACGCCGACACGCCCTGGGTGCTCGATCCGGCCGATCTCAAATCGCCCTGCAAGAACACGCCGTTCGACGAAGCCCGCTTCTCGGGACGGGTGGTGCGCACCATCGTCGGCGGGCGGACGGTGTTCGAGCATGTCTAAACTGCGCCGGCCAGGGAGACGCCGCGATGGGAATTGAAGCTGTCCTGCCAGTTGCATTCCTTGTCGGCTATTTCCTGGGCTCGATCCCGTTCGGGCTCGTCCTGACACGCCTTGCCGGCACGCAGGACCTGCGCACGGTCGGCTCGGGCAACATCGGCGCGACCAACGTGCTGCGCACCGGCCGCAAGGGACTGGCGGCAGCGACGCTACTCCTCGACGCACTCAAGGGCACGGTTGCGGTGGTGGTTGCGGGCTATCTCGCCGGGCCCGATGCAGCGATGCTGGCAGGGCTCGGCGCCTTTCTCGGCCATCTCTTCCCGGTCTGGATCAAGTTCAAGGGCGGCAAGGGCGTTGCGGTCTATATTGGCATCCTGCTTGGCCTGTTCTGGCCGGGCGCGCTGTTCTTCTGCCTGCTCTGGCTCGCCACTGCCTTCACCACGCGCTACTCCTCGCTCTCGGCGCTGGTCGCAGCCTTCGTGACGCCGATCTTCCTGTGGTGGTTCGGCCACCTCGCACTCGCCTCGCTGTTCGCGGTGCTGACGCTGCTTTTGTTCTACATGCATCGCGAGAACATCAAGCGATTGCAATCGGGCACCGAGAGCCGGATCGGCCAGAAATCATAATCCGGAAAAAATACGGATATCGCCGCACCTCCTCCGCAATATATGCCAATTCCTGTTCGCAACTTTCGGCTTGTTTCCCGGCCGGAGTGGTCAACGGGTCCGAGGCCTGTCATCCTGACGGCAGAAAATGGCGTTACGCGGTAGCTCAGAATGAGCGAGACGATTGTCGACATGCATGACGAGGGTAGCTTGCAGGGTGCTGCGCGCACGCGCGCAAGCATGCTGCTCTCCGCCGCGGACATCTGGTCCAGTGCGCCCTCTCCACCTCCTGTTGCTGAGATTGCGCCCGCATCACCGCTGTCGCCCGCTCCTGCTCCGGTCGCGCCAGCAGTTCCACTGATCGAACCTGTGACCGCCGTTGCAGCCGTCGCGCCGAGCGTGACACCCTCCGAGCACTGGCCGCCTCGAAGATTGTCGCTGGCACTCCAGGGCGGTGGCACCTTTGCGGCTTTCACCTGGGGCGTGCTGGAGCGCCTGCTGGAAGAGCCGGGAATCGAATTCGACACCATCAGCGGCGCCAGCGCGGGCGCCATCAACGCGCTGCTAGTCGCCGGCGGCCTCGCCGAGGGCGGCCGCGAGGGCGCGCGGGCGCGCCTCGAGCGGTTCTGGGTGCGGCTGGTGCACGAGGCCTCGTTCCGCTCGCTGATGCTGGTCGGCGGCTTTTCGCCGGCGGGAAGCTCTGTGGCATTCGGGCCGACGCTGCGCTCCGGCCAGTTCGATCCGTTCGACCTCGATCCGCTGCGGCAGGCGCTGTCCCGCGACATCAATTTTGCGGCGCTGCGCGACAAGGCCTGCCCCAGGCTCCTGATCGCGGCGACACGGATCCGCGACGGGCACCAGCAGGTGTTTTCGAACGAGGCGATCACCGCCGACGTCGCGCTGGCTTCGACCTGCCCGCCGCTGGTGCATTGCGCGATCGAGGTCGACGGCGATGCCTATTGGGACGGCGGCTATGGCGGCAATCCGCCGCTGGTGCGGCTGGTACAGGAGTCGCGCGCGTCCGACGTGCTGGTCGTCCAGGTGACGCCCTCGCGCGACAGCTACGTGCCGATCACGCTCGCCGCGATCGACCGCCGGCTCGACCAGATCGCGGCCAACGCCGCGCTCAACGCCGAGGTCGCCGCGGTGGAATGGGCACGCACCGGCACCGCCCCCGCGCTGCGGCTATTCAGGATCGCGGCGGAAGACGAGATCGAGGGGCTGGCGCAGCGCTCGTCGACCGATCTCGGCCGCGGCTTCATCCGCCTGTTGCACCGGAGCGGCCGCACTGCTGCCGACCGCTGGCTGCGGCGGGAGACGCGTAGCGAGCCGTCCGTCCAGCGCACGCGCGCCGAGCCCGCGCTAGTTTGACGCCGCGAGCGCGTTCTCGAGGAAGCGCGCGGCGGCCAGCGCGCCCGCATCATTGCCAAAGCGCGCGATGAGCTGCACGCCGACCGGCAGGCCTTCCACCTTGAGAGCCGGCACGTTGACACAAGGATTGCCCATCAGCGTCCACAGCCGGTTGTAGCGGGGATCGCCGGTCGACGAGAGCCCCTTTGGCGCGGTGCCCGGGGCCGAATAGGTCAGGAGCACGTCGACCCCCTCAAAGACTTCGCCGAGCTCACGGCGGCCGCGGCGGCCGATTCGGCGCGCCTCGTCGTATTGGCGCGACGTGACCCCAACCGTTGCATCGAGGGTCGCGCGCAGCATCGGCGCGATCTCGTCGTGACGTTCGGAAAACTCCCAGGCGAGCGCACGATGCGCCTCAAAATCCTGGATCACGGGGTGAATGCGCCAAGCCTCCTGCACCATCTCGGGCAGGTCGATCTCTTCCACGCTCGCACCGGCGCGCGTCGCGGCCTTGATCGCCGCGCTGAGCCCCTGCTCAGCCGCCGGCTCGACAGGACCGGCGAACGCCTGCCTGACCACGCCGATGCGCGGCGACGTTGCCGCGACGATGTCGGAGAATTCGACCCGGCCGGTCATCCCGAACAATCCGCGCGCGATGTCGTCGACACCGGCACCGAACAGTCCGACCGTGTCGAGCGCCCAGGAAAAACATTTGACGCCCACCGTCGGCAGCAGACGGAACGACGGTTTGATCGCGGCAACCCCGCAATAGGCCGCGGGCCGGATCACCGAGCCGCCGGTCTGCGTGCCCACCGCCAGCGGGATCATGCCGGCAGCTACCGCAGCCGCCGAGCCAGCGGAAGATCCACCCGGCGTGTGGCCGGGATTGTGTGGATTGAGCGTGACGGTCGGATCGCGCGAGGCAAACGCCGTCGTTGTGGTCTTGCCGATGATGGTGGCGCCCGCGCGCTTGAGCATCATCACGACCGGCGCGTCGGCACGCGGCTGCCAACCCTTGTAGATCGCGGAGCCCATCTCGGTCGGGAAGTCCGCGGTGTCGATGATGTCCTTGATGCCGACCGCAACGCCGCGCAGGGGACCTGAGCCTTGCGCCTTCGCAGAGTTGGCGTGGCAGACGAAGGCCCGGACGTCGTTCTCCCGCCCCTCGATCGCCTCCAGCGACTGCGCGATAGCGGCGTCCGGCGAAAGCTCGCCCCTCTCGATGCGGAGCTGGAGATCGGCGAGTGAGATCATGGCCCAAATCCTTCTTGTTGGGAGCGTTTTTAGCATCGCGAGGAAGTCGCGCAAGCGCAGCGCCCTGTTGCCCACGCGCCCAGGTTGTTCCATGCTGTGCGCGCAAGGAGACACCGTGGACGCCATCACCACCACAACAGCCCTCACCGAGGCCGAGCGCATCGACCGCTTGCGCCTGATTCGCTCGGACAATGTCGGTCCGCGCACTTTCCGTTCGCTGCTCGATCATTTTGGCAGCGCGCGCGCCGCGTTGGAGCGGCTGCCGGACCTTGCGCGCCGCGGCGGCGCGGCGCGATCGGGACGCATCTGCTCCGCTGACGAAGCGAGAGCCGAGCTCGCGGCAAGCCGGAAGTTCGGCATGAGCTGGCTCGCGCCCGGCGAGGACGGTTATCCCTCGCGGCTTGCGACGATCGACGATGCGCCGCCACTGCTCGCGGTGCGCGGCGACGCCGCCAGCTTGATGCGGCCGATGATCGCGATCGTCGGCTCGCGCAATGCCTCGGGCGCCGGGCTCAAATTTGCAGGCCAGCTCGCGCGCGAGCTTGGCGAGGCCGGCTTCGTTATCATCTCGGGCCTTGCGCGCGGCGTCGACCAGGCCGCGCACCGCACGAGCATCGCCAGCGGCTCGGTCGCCGTGCTCGCCGGCGGCCATGACTGCATCTATCCGCCCGAGCATGTGGACCTGCTCGCCGCGATCCTCGACCAGAGCGGCGCTGCCATCTCCGAGATGCCGCTCGGCCACGAGCCGCGCGCACGCGACTTTCCCCGCCGCAACGCCTGATTTCGGGCGCCTCGCTTGGAGTCGTGGTGGTGGAGGCCGCACAGCGATCGGGCTCGCTGATCACCGCGCGCATGGCGGCCGAACAGGGCCGCGAGGTCTTTGCCGTGCCGGGCTCGCCGCTCGATCCGCGCGCCGCCGGCGCCAACGATCTCATCAAGCAGCGCGCAACGCTCGTCACGGAGGCTGCCGACATCATCAATGCGGTGCAGCCGATCATGGAAAGACCGATCATGCATCCGGCCGGTGAGCCCGACAGCGAACCCTTCGAAACCGATCCGCAAGGACATGATCGCGACCAGATTATCGGCCTGCTCGGCCCCGTGCCCATTTCGATCGACGATCTCGTGCGCATGTCCGGCGCCTCGCCAGCGATCGTCCGAACCGTGCTGCTGGAACTCGAGCTCGCCGGACGCCTGGAGCGCCACGGCGGTGGTCTGGTCGCCCTGCTCTAAAGCGCGATCGGAAAAAGATCGAAAACAACCCCATGCAAAGTAGAAAGCACGCCACAGGCGGGCGTCGCAGGCGCCCGAGGTGGACGGGGCTAAACCGCTCCAACCAAAAGCAATTCAGCCCAACAGCTCACATCAACCCTCATTCCGTTTGTCGAACCGCGCCCGCGCCGCCTCGATCTCGGTCTGGTGCGCCCGCGCCCACATCCCGAGCGCGACGACGGGCTGCGCGAGCCCGCGGCCCAGATCAGTCAGCTCGTAATCCACGCGTGGTGGAATGGTCGGGAAGATCGTGCGCGTGACGAGCCCGTCGCGCTCCAGCCCGCGCAGCGTCAGGGTCAGCATCCGCTGCGAGATGCCGGCGATCATGCGCTTCAGCTCATTGAAGCGCTTCGGCCCGTCGCCGAGCATCATGATCACGAACACGCTCCATTTGTCGCCAACCCGGGCAAGGATGGAAGCGACGCCGCGGCAGTCGGCATGGTCGGGATGCGGCACCGGCAAGGCAGGCAAATCGCTGTGTGTTGGTTTCAAAGATGTGCCCATGGCTCAAAAAAGTGCGTTCTTGCGGGGATTTCGGCAGTCACTCATGTAGTGCGGGTTACAAATCTATACCATGGGTGACCCAAATGAAACTCCTCCATATCGACTCCAGCGTGCTCGGCCCCCACTCCGTCAGCCGGCAGGTTTCGGCGGCCATCGTCGACCGGCTGCGCCAGGCCACGCCGTCCCTCGACGTCGTCTATCGTGATTTGACCCAGGTGCCGTTCGCGCACCTTTCCGGATCGCACCTTGCCGCCGCGCAAGGCGGCCCGGCGCCGGCCGAACTTGAGCCCGACCTCGCCGCCAGCAAGACCGCGCTGGATGAATTCCTCGCCGCCGAAATCGTCGTGATCGGCGCGCCCATGTACAATTTCACCATCCCGAGCCAGCTCAAGGCCTGGATCGACCGCATCATCGTGGCAGGAAAGACCTTCCAATACGGCGCCACCGGACCTGAAGGCCTTGCCGGCGGCAAGCGCGTCGTCGTGGCGATCTCCCGCGGCGGCTATTACGGCGCTGGCACGCCGCTCGCTGCCCTGGAGCACCTCGAAACCTATCTGCGCAGCGTGTTCGGCTTCATCGGGATCAGCCCGGAATTCATCATCGCGGATGGCATCCAGGTCGGGCCGGACCACCGCGAGAAGGCCATCGCAGGCGCGCTTGAGGCCGCGACCAGCCTGCGCGCGGCATAGGCTTCACGCCAACGCCATCTGTCGCCGCCACATGCGGGCGGCGGCGGTTGCATGAGCATTCCGCTCATGACGCTAAAACCACATCCCCTGAATGCCCAGGATGACGGCGACAAGCGAGATGAACAGTCCGATGCACGAGAACAAGGCGACCGCAACGAGCTGATGGCTGTCGGATTTCTTCGCGGGGATGGCGGAACGTTCGGTGTAAATACGCGGTGCTGAAATCGACGAAAGAATTCGAGCTGCTTTCGGCATAACGGGCTCCCTTAAATGGGTCTTATGACCCTGCCCATAGAAATGTCTGTGCAGCGCACGCAAAGGTTCAACGCCTTCACGGACAGTTTTGAAATATGTCCTGCAGACGAGGGAACCGGCCGGCGCAACCGCGTGAGGCCGGTTCAATTTTCACTTCATTCGATCAGCCGCGAAAGATTGGCGCGCCCGCAGGCGAGCCGGTCGCGCCGCCATCGACGAAGATCTCCGCGCTCTGGACGTGCGCGGAATCATCGGAGGCGAGAAACAGCACCGTCTTCGCAATGTGATCTGCTTCACCAATTCGGCCCAGCGGCGTGGTCTTGGCGATGCGGCCTTCCAGCGCGGCAAAGGCCTCGTTGGTCGGTGCGGTGCCCTTCCAGATCGGCGTGCGGGCCGCGCCCGGCGCCACTACGTTGACGCGGATATTGCGCGGCGAGAGTTCGGACGCCATCACCCTCGCCATCGCGCGCACGCCGGCCTTGCTCGCGGCGTAGGCGGAATAGCCGGGATTGCCGAGCACCGAGATCACCGAGCCATTGAGAATGATGGAGGCGCCGTCATTGAGATGCGGCAGCGCCGCCTGCACGGTGAAGAACACCGACGTGATGTTGGTGCGGATCACCTGCTCGAAGGCGGACAGCGTAGTGCCGCCGAGCGGGGTATTGCCGGGGATGCCGGCATTGGCAAAGACGATGTCGAGCTTGCCGAATTTTTCGACCGCGCGCGCGATCGCCTTCTCGGTCGCGGCGACGTCGTTGATGTCGGCTTCCACCGCAAGACCGCTCGCCCCGAGTTCCTTCGCCGCAGCCTCCAGCGTCTCCTTGTTGCGCCCCGTGATGGTGACCCTGGCGCCCTCGGCCACGAACAGCTTTGCCGTCGCAAGCCCGATGCCGCTGTTGCCGCCGGTGATGAATGCCGTCTTGCCCTTCAGTCTCACGCTCGCCTCCGATGGTTGCATAATGAAACCTGATTGCCATTTAGGGCATCCGGTTTTATAATGCAACCACACAAGCGCGTGATCGGCGCGATGGCGGACAAGCAGACGGAAACGGCACGATGGTGAAACGAACGAGCTTTGAAGGAGACTCCTGCCCGATCGCGCGATCGCTGGAAGCGATCGGCGACTGGTGGTCGCTCCTCATCATCCGCGAGGCGCTGTTCGGCGTGCGTCGCTTCGGCGAGTTCCAGAGCAAGCTCGGCATGGCCAAGAACATCCTCGCCACGCGGCTGCGCGCGCTCGTCGACCACGGGATCCTGAAGATCGCGCCCGCCTCCGACGGCAGCGCCTATTCTGAATATGTGCTGACGCCGAAGGGCCGCGGCGTTTTCCCCGTGCTGGTCGCGCTCCGGCAATGGAGCGAGGAGTTCGACGACCGCCCCGAGGAGATCGCGACCATCCTGGTCGATCGTGACAAGGGCCGCCCGGTACGAAGGCTCGAGCTGCGCGCGGAGGATGGACGGGTGCTGAGTGCGGCCGACACGACGCTGAAGGCGCGATCGCGGCGGAGCCGGAACGCGGGTTAGCGGATGTTGGCTTATCCCGGCGGAGCGGAAACGCTCCGCTTGTCGGTGATTGACCCTGACGGGACACCTATCTCCACAGCGTTAGGTCGTATGCCGCGACGGGCCATTTCCATCCGATCCGAATCGAATGAGCCTTTCGGTTTGCAATCCGACATGATGGATGAATATCCCTTCCTCTTGCCGATCGGCGCCGAGGGTTTCCCATCCAAATCAATAAACCAGTAATACGAGCGGCAGTTCGTGTCAGAAGATGCAGCCGCAGCGCAGACCCTTGGCAACCGAGATTCGCAGTAGGTTACATCCTGATAGAAATGCATCGGCACGCCCTCGCATTCGACGCTCCAGGTCCAAATGCTCACTCTCGTGATTGAACAGGCATCCCTGTGAAGCGCGTAGGCGATCTCGAGTCCCGGTATTTCCAATGCTTTGAGGGAAAGTTGCATGGCCTCCTCGGTTGAGGGAGCATTGACCAGCCTAAAGGCGGTCCAGATGGCGTAGGCTCCCACGCCAACAAGCGCTGTGATGCCAAGCAGTTTCATTTGCAGCTCATCGGCAGAGTCGTCAAAGCGACGAAGTAATATCGTGTCTCGCAAGAAGTGGCATTGTTGCTTTCAATCAACGTCGCTCACAACCTAGACGCTACTCACGCAAAAGACACGAGAGGCAAATGCTCACGATTAATAGATAGTTGCTCGCGCAGTCCCGCCCCAAAGCATGCATTTGTCCCTGGGGTTTTATGCTACTCTTGGACGGCCGGAAGATGGTGCCATCTTCGCTGACATGTGAAGTCCAACCTCGTCGACGACTTGGGTGGGAAAATGCATCACGTTCAAGAGAGGCTGCTCGAAAGCAAGATGACCGAGGTCGAGCAGGCCCGGTCCTGGAGCCCGCGCGTCATCTCCAAATTCGAAAGCTTGATCCGGGGTGGCGACGACCTCTCGCTTTATCGCATCAATCCGCTTTCCTTTGCGCGCGACCGCGCCATCAGCGAAGCAGAGAGCATCGACCTGTTTCTCCATGCCGCGCGGAGCGGTCTGTTCGACATGAGCTGGGATGTCGTCTGCCCCCAGTCCGGCATGGTGCTCGACAGTTTCGGCGCCTTGCGAACCCTGAAAACCCACTATGTCTGCGGCCTGTGCGATGTCTCTGGCGACACGGACCTCGATGACTTCATCGAAGTGACTTTCACGGTTTCCCCGCAGCTTCGAAGGCTTCCCTTCCACGATCTGGCGTCGCTTTCGGTCGAGGATTTCCACTGGAAGGCCCGCTTTCTCACCGACGGGCGCTTGCCGGGTCAGCCGATCCGCTTTCTTGACGTCCTGCGCGGTCTCGTTCGCGGCTTGTCGTTCTTGCCTCCGGGCTCCACAACGTCGCTCATGGTCGAGCTCGGCCCCGGCGCGCTTGCAGGCGTCAATGTGCAGACCCAGGCCAGCTTCGCAGTGAATGTGGTGGGCGAGCCCGCATCGGCTCCGACGCGCTTGCCAATCAAGTATGATGGACGCCGTTTTTCTCCGCTCGCATCCGCCGTGCCGCCCGGGCCGGTGGTGGTTGAGGTGGAAAATAGCTCTGCGACACGCGGCTCCTTGCTTCTGATCAACTGGCCGCCCGAGATCCTGGCGCAGACGGTCAAGCCCGCGCTCGACTTCGATCCCTATCTGTCAGGCGGCATGCTGCTCGCCCGACAGACTTTCCGACGACTGTTCCGGTCGGAGCGTGTCGATGAGAAGGAAGGCCTCGGCATCAGGCAGGTGACCCTGCTGTTCACGGACCTGAAGGGATCGACGGCCATGTACGAGCGGCTTGGCGACCTCAACGCCTATGCGCTGGTACGCGAGCACTTTGCCCTGCTGGGCTCAACCGTTCAGCAGCACTCGGGCGCGATCGTCAAAACGATCGGCGACGCCGTGATGGCCGTGTTCTCGCGCCCGGCCGATGCCGTCTCGGCCGCGCTGCACATTCTGGCTGATATCGAGCGCTACAATGCCGAGCATGGCGATCCCAGCATCATCCTGAAGATCGGAGCCCATTGCGGTCCCTCGATCGCGGTCACGTTGAACGAGAACCTCGACTATTTCGGACAGACCGTGAATGTGGCGGCGCGTGTCCAAGCGCTGGCCGGCGCCGGGGAAATTTGCCTTTCGGAAGCGCTCTATGCGGCACCCGGGGTAAGTCAACTTCTCGCCGGTCGCAACGTCGTCGCGTTCGACGCACCGCTTCGGGGTGTCGAGGGAGCAGCGTGCGTCTATCGCGTGACGGACATGTAGACCGCAGCCGCAGCAAATGACGACGTGGAAGCAGTGGCGCGCCGCTCATGCAGCCGCTGTAGGGTGGGCAAAGCGAAGCGTGCCGACCAATTCCGTCGACGCAAGGGAGGCAGAAGGGTGGGCACACTTTCGCCTTCGCTCTTCGATAAGGCGAAAGCTTTGCCCACCCTACGGCAGTCCTGCTTTCATGACATCGGAGAACGTGGCCCGCTCCGAGCTTCACGACAGCTTGCGCTTGCTGCGGAGGCGGATGTGCTCGTCGGCCTCTAACTGGGTCATGCCGAGGAGATAATGCAGCACGTCGAGCCTGTGGCGCTCGGCGATCTGGCGCAACTGAGCCACCTGCTCGGCGATGAACGCGACAGCTTCGTCCGCCCCGCCCTCGCCCGGTTCCTCGCTCCGCGAACGCTTTCCTCCGGCCGACGCGGTCGGCGGCCGCTTCCTTGCTGGTTTCGTCACCAGACCCCATCCGAATCCTTGCCCACCTTCGACTCTACGCCGCCCACCCCACAACTCAAAGGCGGTATTATACAACTTTCGCGATATGAAACTTTGCTCATTTTCGGCCCGTTCAACACCGCTCGATTTGACAGGGACGGCCTCACCACCCATGTTCGGGACGAAACGGCCGACCCGAGTCCCTTCGAATTTGGCCTAGATTTCTCCCGTAAGTTACTGGAACTACATGAATATCGTCATTGTCGAGTCGCCGGCGAAGGCCAAGACGATCAACAAGTATCTGGGCTCGTCCTACGAGGTTCTGGCCTCGTTCGGCCATGTCCGGGACTTGCCGGCGAAGAACGGTTCGGTCGATCCGGACGAAAATTTCAAGATGATCTGGGAGGTCGACCCCAAGGCTGCCGGCCGGCTCAATGACATTGCCAAGTCCCTGAAGGGCGCCGACCGCCTGATTCTGGCCACCGACCCCGATCGCGAGGGCGAGGCGATCTCCTGGCACGTGCTTGAGGTGCTGAAAGAGAAGCGCGCGCTGAAGGACCAGAAGATCGAGCGCGTGGTGTTCAACGCCATCACCAAGCAGGCGGTCTCGGAAGCGATGAAGCATCCACGCCAGATCGACGGTGCGCTGGTCGACGCCTACATGGCGCGCCGCGCGCTGGATTATCTGGTCGGTTTCACCCTCTCCCCCGTGCTGTGGCGAAAGCTGCCGGGCGCCCGCTCGGCCGGCCGCGTGCAGTCGGTGGCGCTGCGCCTCGTCTGCGACCGCGAGCTCGAGATCGAGAAATTCGTCGCCCGTGAATACTGGTCGCTGATCGCAACCCTGTTGACGCCGCGCGGCGACGCCTTCGAGGCTCGTCTCGTCGGCGCCGACGGCAAGAAGATCCAGCGGCTCGACATCGGCACCGGCGCGGAAGCGGAAGACTTCAAGAAGGCGCTGGAACTGGCTACCTACGCGGTGACCGCGGTCGATGCCAAGCCCGCCCGGCGCAATCCGCAGGCGCCCTTCACGACCTCGACACTCCAGCAGGAAGCCAGCCGCAAATACGGCTTTGCACCCGCGCATACGATGCGGATCGCACAGCGGCTCTATGAGGGCATCGACATCGGCGGCGAGACCACTGGACTTATTACTTATATGCGTACCGACGGCGTGCAGATCGCGGGTGAAGCAATCACCCAGGCGCGCAAGGTGATCGGCGAGGACTACGGCAACGCCTACGTGCCGGACAGCCCGCGCCAGTACCAGACCAAGGCCAAGAACGCGCAGGAAGCGCACGAAGCGATCCGCCCGACCGACCTCTCCCGCCGTCCCGCCAGCATGGCCCGCAAGCTCGACGCCGACCAGGCCAAGCTCTACGAGCTGATCTGGAAGCGCACCATCGCGAGCCAGATGGAAGCGGCTGAGCTGGAGCGCACCACCGTCGACATCACGGCAAAGGCAGGCGCCCGCACGCTGGAGCTGCGCGCCACCGGGCAGGTCATCAAGTTCGACGGCTTCCTGGCGCTCTACCAGGAGGGCCGCGACGACGAGGAGGACGAGGACTCTCGCCGCCTGCCCGCGATGAGCGAGGGCGAGGCCGTCAAGCGCCAGTCGCTGTCCGTCACCCAGCATTTCACCGAGCCGCCGCCGCGCTTCTCGGAAGCCTCGCTCGTCAAGCGCATGGAAGAGCTCGGCATCGGCCGGCCCTCGACCTATGCCTCGATCCTCCAGGTCCTGAAGGACCGCGGCTACGTCAAGCTCGAGAAGAAGCGCCTGCATGGCGAGGACAAGGGCCGCGTCGTGGTCGCGTTCCTGGAGAGCTTCTTCAGCCGCTACGTCGAATACGACTTCACCGCGGGTCTGGAGGAGCAGCTCGACCGCATCTCCAACAACGAGATCTCCTGGCAGCAGGTGCTGAAGGACTTTTGGCGCGACTTCATCGGCGCCGTCGACGAGATCAAGGATCTGCGCGTCGCGCAGGTGCTCGACGTGCTCGACGAGATGCTGGGGCCGCACATCTATCCGCCCCGCGCCGATGGCGGCGACGTCAGGCAGTGCCCGAGCTGCGGCAGCGGCAGGCTCAACCTGAAAGCCGGCAAGTTCGGCGCCTTCGTCGGCTGCTCGAACTATCCGGAATGCCGTTACACGCGCCAGCTCGCCGCGGACGGCGAGACCACCGCTGACCGTTCGCTCGGTCAGGATCCCGACACCGGTTTCGACGTCTGGGTGAAGGCCGGCCGTTTCGGGCCGTATATCCAGCTCGGCGAGCAGAAGGACTATGAGGAAGGCGAGAAGCCGAAGCGCGCCGGCATCCCGAAGGGCACCTCGCCCGGCGATGTCGACCTCGAGCTTGCGCTAAAGCTGTTGTCGCTGCCGCGCGAAATCGGCAAGCATCCGGAGACCGGTCAGCCGATCACCGCCGGTCTCGGCCGCTTTGGGCCATTCGTGAAGCACGAGAAGACGTACGCCAGCCTGGAAGCCGGCGACGAGGTGTTCGACATCGGCCTCAACCGCGCGGTGACGTTGATCGCGGAGAAGGTCGCGAAGGGCCCGAGCCGCCGCTTCGGCGCCGACCCCGGCAGGGCGATCGGCGACCACCCGACGCTCGGCACCGTCACCGTGAAGAGCGGCCGCTACGGCGCCTATGTCACGGCAGGTGGCGTCAACGCGACGATCCCTGCCGAGTTCGAAAAGGACGCGATCACCCTGCCCCAGGCTATCGCGCTGATCGACGAGCGCGCGGCCAAAGGTGGCGGCAAGACCAAAGCAAAGAAGGCGAAGGCGACCAAGACCACGGCAAAGACTGCCGAGGGCGAGGATCCGCCCAAGCCAGCAAAGAAACCGGCCGCGAAAAAAGCCGCGGCCAAAACGAAATCTGAATCAACCAGCAAGGCACGCGCAGCCGTGTCGTCGACGGCCAAGACGTCGCCGACCAAGGGATCTGCCGCGGCCAAGGCACCGGCCAAGAAGAGTGCCGGCAAGAATTAGAGGTTAAGTGAAACGTAAGAATGACCATGGCTTTCCCGACCGGAACGCCATCGTCGCCTTCATCAAGGCAAATCATGGAAACGTCGGAACCCGCGAGATCGCGCGCGAGTTCGGCCTGAAGAACGCCGACCGCATCGAGCTCAAGCGCATGCTGCGCGAGCTCGCCGATGACGGAATCATCAAGAAGAAGCGCCACAAGGTTTCGGAGCCGGACAGCCTGCCGCCAACGCTCCTCGCCGACATCACCGGCCGCGACGCCGATGGCGAGTTGATCGCCTCCCCCGCCGAATGGGACGAGGTCGAGAGCGGCGAACCGCCGAAAATCCTCATCGAGATGCCCCGCCGGCCGAAGCCGGGCACGGCGGCCGGCGTCGGCGACCGCGCCCTGCTTCGCATCGAGCGCTCCGACGAGACCGAAGGCCCCGCCTGGCGCGGCCGCATCATCAAGGTCATCGACAAGGCCAAGAGCCGCATCCTCGGCGTCTTCCGCAGCCTGCCCGAGGGCGGCGGACGGCTCGTACCGGTCGACAAGAAATTTGCCGACCGTGAACTCAACATTGCGAAGACCGAGACGCAAGGCGCAGAGGATGGCGACCTCGTCAGCGTCGACATCGTGCGCTCGCGCGGCTTTGGCCTGGCCTCGGGTCGGGTGAAAGAAAAGCTCGGCTCGGTCAAGTCGGAGAAGGCGATCAGCCTGATCGCGATCTACGCCCACGACATCCCCCTGCAATTCTCCCCAGGCGCGATGCGCGATGCGGAAGCTGCGGAGCCGGCGAACCTGAAAGGGCGCGAGGACTGGCGCGACGTCCCGCTCGTCACCATCGATCCGCCCGATGCCAAGGATCATGACGACGCGGTGCATGCGCAAGCAGACGAGGATCCCAACAACAGGGGCGGCTTCATCGTCAATGTCGCGATTGCGGATGTGAGCTTCTACGTCCGCCCTGGCACTGCGCTCGACCGTGATGCGATCGACCGCGGCAACTCCGTCTATTTCCCCGACCGCGTCGTGGCGATGCTGCCGGAGCGGATCTCCAACAATCTGTGCTCGCTGGTGCCGGGCGAGCCGCGCGGCGCACTTGTCGTGCGGATGGTGATCGGCCCCGACGGCCGCAAGCGCTCGCACTCGTTCCATCGCATCCTGATGCGCTCGGCCGCCAAGCTGCACTATGCGCAGGCGCAGGCCGCGATCGACGGCCGGCCGGATGACACCACCGGCCCCCTGCTCGATCCGATCCTCAAGCCGCTCTATGCCGCCTACGCCTGCGTCAAGCGCGCCCGCGACGAGCGCGATCCGCTCAATCTCGATCTGCCCGAGCGCAAGATCCTGCTGAAGAGCGACGGCACGGTCGATCGCGTCGTCGTACCCGAAAGGCTGGACGCGCATCGCCTGATCGAGGAGTTCATGATCCTCGCCAACGTCGCGGCGGCCGAGATGCTGGAGAAGAAGTCGCTGCCGCTGATCTATCGCGTGCACGACGAGCCGACGCTGGAAAAGGTCCACGCGCTTCAGGAGTTTCTGGAGACGCTCGACGTTCCCTTTGCCAAGAGCGGCCCGCTGCGCCCGACCCTGTTCAACCGCGTGCTGGCTCAGCTCGAGGGGCACGACTACTACCCGCTGGTGAGCGAGGTGGTGCTGCGCGCACAGGCGCAAGCCGAGTACTCCGCCGAGAATTATGGCCATTTCGGTCTCAATCTGCGCCGCTACGCGCATTTCACCTCGCCGATCCGCCGCTACGCCGATCTCGTCGTGCATCGCGCGCTGGTTCGCGCGCTGGGCCTTGGCGAAGGCGCGCTGCCCGACAGCGAGACACCGGAAACCCTAAGCGAAGTCGCCGCGCATATTTCAGTCACCGAGCGGCGCGCGATGAAGGCCGAGCGCGAGACCGTCGACCGGCTCATTGCGCATCATCTCGCCGATCGCATCGGCGCGACCTTCCAGGGCCGCGTGTCCGGGGTCACGCGTGCCGGCCTGTTCGTCAAGCTCGACGACACCGGCGCCGACGGGCTGATCCCGATCCGATCCCTCGGCACGGAATATTTCAACTATGACGAGAGCCGCCATGCCCTCGTCGGCTCGCGCAGCGGTGCCATGCATCAGCTGGGTGATGTCGTCGACGTCCGTCTGGTAGAAGCTGCTCCCATTGCCGGCGCGCTGCGCTTCGAGCTGTTGTCGGCGGGCGAGAGCGCGCCGCGTGGCCGCAGGGATTTTCGTCCGCAGCGCAAAGCGGCGAAGGCGCGACCCGGACGCAGTCCCGAGACGAGGCGCAAGCCGGAGAAGCAGAAGAAGTCCGGCAAGGGCAAGAAGGGCAAGGGC
The DNA here is from genome assembly GCF_059803455.1 of Bradyrhizobium sp. UFLA05-108. Classification (NCBI taxonomy): domain Bacteria; kingdom Pseudomonadati; phylum Pseudomonadota; class Alphaproteobacteria; order Hyphomicrobiales; family Nitrobacteraceae; genus Bradyrhizobium; species Bradyrhizobium sp. UFLA05-108. Next base: position 30,006 of record NZ_JBANAZ010000088.1, read on the forward strand.
GCGAAAGGCAAGGGAAAGAACAAGGCATGGAAGCGATGAGCACCACGCCAAAGATCTGGACGCGCGAGACCGGCCTCGTCGAGAAGCGCGACGTCTGGGGTGCGATGAAGCGCGGCTTTCGCGGCCGCTGCCCGCGTTGCGGCCAGGGCAAGCTGTTCCGCGCGTTCCTCAAAACCGCGGACAACTGCTCATCCTGCGGGCTCGACTTCACGCCGCATCGCGCCGACGATCTGCCGGCCTATCTCGTGATCGTCATCGTCGGCCACATCGTGGTGCCGAGCATCCTCTGGATCGAGACCAACTACACCACGCCAGCCTGGATCAGCTTTGCGGCCTATCTCCCCTTCACCTTCATCGCCTCGCTCGCGCTCTTGCAGCCGGTGAAGGGCGCCGTGGTCGGCCTGCAATGGGCCCTGCGCATGCACGGCTTTGACGACAATCCGCCGGATGGTATTCCGCCGGTGTAACAAGAATGAAGAAAACCGTTCGGGTGAGGAAATGACTGAAGCGGCGCAGGCGGAAAAAGAAAGGGTTCACGACGAGAAGGAGCCCGATCACCATCCTTATTTTCGGCCGAAGGATGCCGCCACCCTGATCCTCGTTGATCGCAGCGGCTCCATTCCAAAAGTGCTGGTCGGCAAGCGCCACGACAAGGTGGTGTTCATGCCCGGCAAGTTCGTCTTCCCCGGCGGCCGCGTCGACAAGGCCGACTATCGCGTGCCCTGCGCGGCGCCGATCACGCCGGAGCTTCAGGCCAATCTGTTCAAGGGCAGCCCGAGGACGGAGGCCTCGCGTGCAAAATCGCTTGCGATCGCCGCGATCCGCGAGGCCTGCGAGGAAACCGGTCTCTGCCTCGGGCGTCAGCACGACGGCAACGCGCCGAAGCTTGACGGCCCCTGGCAACCGTTTGCCGATGCGGGCCTCCTGCCCGATCCCTCCGGCCTGTTCCTGATCGCGCGCGCAATTACGCCCCCCGGCCGCGTCAAGCGCTTCGACACGCGCTTCTTCACCGCGGATGCCTCTGCCATCACCCATCGTGTCGAGGGCGTGGTGCATGCCGATGCCGAGCTGGTCGAGCTGGTCTGGGTCGAGCTCGGCTCACAGCCGCTCGCCGACCTGCATCCGATGACGCGGAACGTGCTCAATGAGCTGGACAAGCGGCTCGCCACCGGCCCGCTCCGCCATGACGCACCGGTGCCGTTCTTCCATTTCTACGGCGGCAAGATGCAGAAGGATATTTTGAGCTGACCTGAGACGGATCACTCGTCCGCGTCAGGCTCCGTGCCGACATAGTCGCGTGCCGGAAGCTTGAGCTTGCGACCGAGCTCGTTCGCAAGTTCGGTCGCGTCTTCGCGCCTGGTGAAGCTCGACAGCGTGATCGGCGTGGTGCCCTTGTTGCCGCAGAGGTTGACGTCGTACACCGTCAGCTCCGCATCGCAGTCATCGGTGATGCTGATGAGGTGGTAGTCCGACAGATTGCGCGAGCTGCGGATATTCAGCGGGCCAAACTGCCTGGTGATGACGACCTGGCGCAGCGTCTCATTCAGAACGATGAAATAGCGGAATGTCAGCAGGATCAGACCGGGAATGCCGACCGCAAGGCCAAGACCCGTGAAGACCAGCACAGGCACCCAGTCATCGGCCAATCGACCGAATCCGGACAGGTCCTGTCGCAACCCGAGGGCGACGTTCCAAAGCAGGTAGGCGCTCGCCGCAAGCAGCGGCAGCGACAGCAGCCGGCCGATCCAGGGCATCGGCCGATCGATGCGAATTGTACCGTCCACCGCCATTGCGCTGGCCATTGCCTGTCTCCTCACGGGCCGAAGTCATCGCTTGGTCGGACCAGGACGCCGATCGGTTCGAGGGAGAAGCTCCCTCCTCCCGTCATTTCGGGGCGCGCCACTTGGCGCCAGCCCGGAATGACGAATGTGCTGAGGGGCGAGAGAAAAACAAAAAATTGTTCTGCGCGTGGCCGATGGCACAAGCGGGCGCCGCACCTATGTCATCTCGAACGACATCCAGCATGGACACGGGGCGATGGCACAACGGCAACTCAAGCTCGGGGCGTTCATGCGCCCGGTCTCAATCCACACCGGCGCCTGGCGCTATCCGGGCGCCTGGCCCGACGCCAATTTCAATTTCGGCCACATCAAGACGCTGATCAGGAAACTCGAGGCCGGCAAGTTCGATGCGTTCTTCATGGCCGATCACCTCGCCGTGCTCAACATGCCGATCAACGCCTTGAAGCGCAGTCACACCGTGACCTCGTTCGAGCCGTTCACGCTTCTGTCAGCGCTCTCCGCCGTGACCGAGCGCATCGGCCTGATCGCGACGGGCTCAACCACGTTCGACGAGCCCTATCACGTCGCGCGGCGTTTTGCTTCGCTCGACCATCTCAGCGGCGGTCGCGCCGGCTGGAATATCGTCACCACCTCGAATCCCGACGCGGCGCTGAATTTCGGTCTCGACGATCACATGGAGCACGCCGAGCGCTACAAGCGCGCGAGAGAATTCTATGATGTCGTCACCGGCCTCTGGGATTCCTTCGCAGACGATGCCTTCGTGCGCGACGTCGAAAGCGGCCTGTTCTTCGATCCCTTGAAGATGCATGTGCTCGACCACCAGGGCAAATATCTGAAGGTGCGCGGTCCCCTCAACATCGCCCGTCCCGTCCAGGGCTGGCCGCTCATCGTGCAGGCCGGTGCGTCCGAGGACGGCAAGCAGCTCGCCGCCGAGACCGCGGAGGCTGTGTTCACCGGCGGCGGGAGCCTTGCCGACGGGCAGAAGCTCTATGCCGACATCAAGGGCCGGATGGAGAAGGTCGGCCGCGATCCCGAGCATCTCAAAATCCTGCCCGGGGCTTTCGTCGTGGTCGGTGACAGCGTCGATGAGGCCAAGGAGAAGCGTGCGCTGCTTGACAGCCGCGTGCACTACGACAGCGCCATCGCCTCGCTCTCGGTCATCCTCGGCACGGACGCGAGCGGCTTCGACCCCGATGGACCGCTGCCGCCGATCCCGGAGACCAACGCCAGCAAGAGCGGCCGGCAGCGGATGGTCGACCTTGCGGCGCGCGAAAAGCTGACCGTACGCCAGCTCGCCCAGCGCGTCGGCGGCTATGGCGGGCTCTCCTTCGTCGGCACGGCCAAGACCATCGCCGACCAGATGGAGGAGTGGCTGGTCGGGCGCGGGTCCGACGGCTTCAACATCATGTTCCCGTTCCTGCCCGCCGGCCTCGACGATTTCGTCGACAAGGTCGTCCCGGAACTGCAACGGCGCGGGATTTTCCGGAAAGAGTACGAAGGGACCACTTTGAGGGAGAATCTGGGCCTGCCGCGGCCGAAAAACCGGTTCTTCGAGGGTTAATCGGGCCGATTTGGGCGAGTTTCTGGCCGCAAAACCTTGACTTTGGGCGGTTTGTGGCTAGGTTGCCGGCCAACGCGGGCCGTTTGGCCGGCTCCAGATTCCCTTCAATTTTGAGGTCCTGAACATGGCCAAAGCGGTCACCATCAAGGTCAAGCTCGTGTCCTCGGCTGACACCGGCTTCTTCTACGTCGCCAAGAAGAACTCGCGCACCATGACCGAGAAGCTGGTCAAAAAGAAGTACGACCCGGTCGCGCGCAAGCACGTCGAATTCAAGGAAGCCAAGATCAAGTAGGATCGCGGCAACACGCTGAAACGACTTTGACGGGGCCTTCGCGGCCCCGTTTTTATTTGCGGCCGTTTTTATTTACCGGTGTTGGTCGTAGCCTTGGCGTCCATGAGCGCAACCCTGAACGAGGGAAACGTGGGTGGCTACTCGGTCGCCTATGGCCGCGACGACACCTATTTCCCCGTCTACGTGACGGCGGCACTGGCCGCGATCTTCTGCACCGCCGCCCTCCTCACCGGCGCTTTCTACTGGCTCCTGCTCGCGGCGCTTGCAGCCAGCTTCACCTATTACAACATTCCGCTGCTCGAGACCGGCCGTCCCACCATCGGCGCCAATCAATACGGCATCTTCGTCCAGGCCTTCGGCCTGATCCGGTGGCGCGCCATCGAGCGCATCGATCTCGTCGAGATCGCCGAACGCGCGATGACCGTGCACGAGCTGCAAATAGTCCTCAACGCGCCGCTCACCAGCGCGCTGGTCGCCGACTGGCGCAAGCAGCCGTCCTGGCGCTGGCTGATGCGCCTGCCCTGGCGGATGAGCCACACCAACATGGTGCGGATCAATGTCGAGCCGTTCGACCAGCCGCCCGACATGATCCATCGCACCTTCCTGAGGATGTGGCGCTACTACCGCAGCTAGGGCGTACTCATGAATCCGTGATGTCCGCGTTCGGTGGTCGAGCAGACACGCGGCACCGAACCCGGCATGTCGGCTTGTGACCGATTCCGTTGAAAAAGGCCGCGGTTGCGACTCAGAGATACCAGTGATTCAGTCTGTCTAGTTGGCAGGACTGAAGA
>NZ_JBANAZ010000089.1:0-33040 GCF_059803455.1 Bradyrhizobium sp. UFLA05-108
TGAGTATGCCTGTCCATAAGGACAGTTCTCAACACAACGGTCCACCTGACAAGGCGGCCCCCAGCGGAGGATTACTAGGTTACTGCTTGCATACAAGTTGAATGATGGTGTCGATATTGAATTGCAGGCGCTCATCCAGCGCATCCGGATTCATCAGGTCGCGATCATAAATTATCGAGCCGGTGGATCGGTTGGTCGGGTAATAGTAGCCAACCGCCGCAATCGTAATATTCAATTGCACGGGATCAATCCCTGCTCGAAACTCCCCGCTTTTTTCGCCTGTTTAAAGTATGCTGGCGAGCATGGTGATGAATTTGCGGCTTGCCACCTTGATCAGCGCCGACTTTTTCAAGTGCCTGGCCCGGTGAAGATCTCGCTGTTCACCAGCGTCAAGAATTCAGGAGTTTTCAAATGGTATTGCCACGTGAACCGGACCAGGCGCTCATCGGGAGCAAGGACAATCTGTTCCAGGCCGTTATCGAAAACGCCTATCTCGATATACGCAACAACGAACAGCAGCTCCATCTCGACGACTTCGAACCGAAGGAAGCTCTTAAGCCGGCGCAACTTCCTGCTCGCGTCAGCGGCGGGCATCGGCGCGGTTGCTATGCCAGCCGCTTTCAGCGGCGGTAGTGCGTGGGCGGCTCTCTCCGACCTCGCGATTACATGCGCCTACCGCGATCGCGCCTCGGCTTATTGGAATTCGATCGTTTCCGGCGGTCGGACTTTCGTGGAATCCATTGGCAAGCTGAAAGATGGTCTGGTCTCGCTGATCAACGAAGGGTCGTCCGAAAAGTCGCTTGCCGATATCAAGGCTCTCTCTGCCAAGACCGGCGGCAATTGCGCTATCGCCTGCGATGCCAACGACAGCCCTCTACGACGAGGTGCCTTCACTCGGAGTACGTCCGAACTGCACCACGTCCTCATCCCGCACGACGTTTCTCGAAAGTCGACCCAATGCTTTTGATCGTAAAGGCTTAACGGCGAGGGAGCAAAGTTCGGAACTGAAGTTCCTGAATCACGCTGTCGATATGCGCTTTCGTGTAAGGCCCGATGCCCACGGCAACTGGACGGGATCGGGTGACCTTTTGTTCGGGCACTTCCACGGTCTCTTCGATCGTTTCGCCCGCACGCGTCTTCTGCTTGATCGTCTTTTTATGCGCCGGGATCACGACGGTATAGAACTCTTTTCGGAAATCCTCATCCGAAAGCTCTACCAAGGCGAGATCGATCGAGTCAGTGGACTTGGACTCGCCGGACAGCGGCGACTTCGCAGTCACACTTGTAAGGACGAAGGTCGGCGCGATGCCACCACTCAGCGTCAAGGCAAAGTCGAGAGAGTAGCCGATTGCCTTATCTTTCGAGTCGAAAACCGTCGGCTTGAATCTATCCTCTGGACGGTTGACTGCTTCCGATCGGGCATCCGCCTCTCGCTGGTCGTCGAAGACGCGGACGATCCACTCTGAGAGACCAAGCGAGCCCTGCAGCGGACTTAGACCCGGTGCGGGGCATGGATGATGTGAAGCTTCGAGAAATGAAACATAGATCTTCAGAAGGGCCGTACGTTTAGAATTGTGTACGACACCGACATTCAGATCGAGCGGCGTCACGCTCCCGAAAGGCCCGGCCAATGACGCCGAAGGCGCGAGAGTGCCCGTCGAATCTATGGCGAGCGTAAGAGTGAGGCCTGCAGCCCACTTCGACAGGTCCGGATATCCCTGCTTACCATGCAATGCAAGAAAGGCCTGTCCTATCTCGCATTTGACGCGCTCTTCCACCGCGACGATGGAAACGCCATCAAGCTGCTCCGTCGGCATGGTCGCGCAACCAGCCACGACCAAGCTGCCAAACGCAGCAAGAATACGCCTGCCCACCATTTCATACGCCCCTATCCACGAGCGTTTCACAAACCGAACCGGCGATCAAGTAGCATCGTCCTTACTTGGCAACCTAGTTTTGGATTCCGAGAAAGTGAATTAGATTTGGCGGTCTCAAGACCAAGGGAAGCCAAAGACGTTTGGATCAGATGCCATGTTCAACTACCGTTTCTGTTTATCGGGGGTTATCGTTCTCGCAGCATTTGCGGGGAAGGCGCCAGCCAAGGCCGATTCGGCGACTAGCGAAGTGCGATGCGAGATATCGAGCGCCATACCCAAGAGCTCTATGCTTTCGTTCGTCGCAAAGTCAGCGCGAGTCGATCTGCCGCAAGAGGTGCAGGTGCGAGGTCCGGGCCCGTTATTTGTTGCGATGCATAGGACACTTTCGAAGTTCGAAGGCCAAGTGCGCATAGAAATCGACAGAAAGACGGACGATGCCAGTGAATTTCAAGACCGATGCACCACAGAATGGCTCAGCACCGCCAAGCCGGTCACTGTTCGCACCCCCTCGACGGCAGGTGACGTCTCGGTCTGGAGGCTAAGGGTCTTCGACAGCGCTGGCGGAGGTCCTACCGGCGAGTTTCCTTACGTTATCGACGTTATGATGCACGCTCCGGCTACGCCCGGAGGTCCAAGATTGACGGCCGTCTCGCCGCTGCCGTCCGACAAGCCATTTTCGGGGGACGGCAGCGAGCCCTCCCGTCCTTGCGGGGAAAGCGCGACCTCGATTCGTGAGGGCGGTACTCTCGAGCCGGCGAGAACGACCAGCAATGAAAATATCAAGTCCGATACCCCGTGGCTTTGGTTCGCAACTGCTGGCCGATACTTGTATATCAAGTTGAAGGCGGACCGTCCTGTCAGGGCGCGCGTTCGTCTATACGCAAAAGAGCCGAGTGGTCTGGCGTTCCGCGGAATTTGCGAATCGATCGTCGAGTTGTCGCCGACTGAGGGACACGGGTATCTGACCGGCCAAGCCGATTGGGACCGGATCATACACCCTCTTTGGCGAGTTGAGATTGAGCCGATCGGCGAGGCTGGCACACCAACGTTCAGTTCTATCTATGCAACGGCGTTCCGCGAGGTGGGCTCGGAGCCGCTCCCCGCGCATGCTGCAGGTGACTCCGGATCGCTCGCCTGGAAGATTGCCAGCGACTGCTATCAATGCCGCGCTTGGACCCCCGGGGCTGCTCGTTCACCAATACAGCAGAGCCCGCCGCCTTTGATTGCGTTTGCGATCTCGACAGGATTGGGGATCGACCTACCGGAAAACACAAGTCAGGAAGGCTCTGTTTTTCTTCTTCGATCCCTGCGAACGGCAATCGGGATTTGGCTCGCGAACTGTCGCGGCTGCAATTACGACGCGATATCCGTCCTACGGATAGGAACTCAATATTGGTTGAGATCGGACATCGCGAATCCGATATTCGCACCCGGTCAACCAGGCGGCCTTCAAGGGAATCGTCTTCTCGAACGTGCGGCAACCGGCGCTGGCGGCGTCGAACTTTTCGGTGAGGCGCCTATAACGGAAGAAAAGCGACGCTTGGTCTGCGCAATGAATTTGGGATCCGAACCAACGGAATTATACCGGATCAAAGCCGCTCTGAGGTGCTTCAATTCAACAGCAACCGACAGCCGCATCATCACGAACATAACGCTGTTGATGCCGACGGATCGGCCAACTGCATGCGGGAGGGGAGCAAACATCATCGCGTGTGAAGAAGATGCGACTCTCGTCGAGCTGAATGGCCGAGATTACAGATTCTGCATGGGTACCGACGCCGTCACGTGCGTAGGCTCTGGGGCCCGCACATTGGATCTTATGCAAATAATGCTTCATGAAGTCGGGCATTGGATTGGTCTCGGCCATTCGGACTCGGCGGGCTCGATCATGGCGAGCACGTTGCAGATCTCTCGCTGTATCACGAACGCGGATGTCGAGAGTTTGCAAGGGCTCGTAACGCATGCGCCGGAGGGTCGGTCGACGGCGGGAAGACCTCAGGCGTTTCGATTGTCGGAATTGGACGATTGAACCGGTCTCTTGCGCGACCGCTCCGCTAAATCGTCGCGTGTTCCTCGATCTCATCGTTGTAGTGCGCTCTTTAAAGACCGCCAATCGTTCGTATCCGTCTCGACGGATAACCGGTCGATGGCTTCCTTTGCGAGAAAATTGATGGAATTTGCTGAAGTGTCGACGCCAGACAGGTAGAGAATTCGCAGAAACCGGGCTACGAATGCGGGGTGAGTGCCCGACAAGGGAATTCTTATCGGTGCGTCGGTCGTGTAGTCGAAGTCCAGCCCTACGCCTCCCAATGGGATCTTGGGGCAAAGCTTCGGAAACGTGTCCGGACACATCGATTTGCGTAGAAGCGCGTTCGTGATGTCCAGAACCGTTTGATATGCCGGAATCGAGGCTTGCTCGAGATTTCCTACGAAGCTGATCGCTGCGGCATCCGCAGCAAGTTCGCTTCTCTGTTTCTCGACGTCGAACACGCGCTCGCCGCTCGTCCCCTCGCCGAAGTCGCTCATTCCGTGCTTCAGGGCGACGTGCCCCAACTCGTGAGCTAAGATCCAAAGGAAGATATACTTCCTGTAGATGGCGCGTTGTTGCGTGCCTTTCCCGAAGATCTCCATCAGCCGGAAGTCATCGATCAAGTCATCAACGAGCTTCAGATCGCAATCAATGACGCTGTCGAACGGAGTAGCGACGCAGTTGTCCCGATATATGGCACCATCGCCGCTTCGCGAGTTCGCCAAGTTCACGAAGATCGGACCATGAATATTCTGCTTAGGGCTGAGCGTGAGGATGAAGTGCGAAGCCTGCGGGTGCCCCCATCGATCGGCCACGGTTTGCGCGAACGACTCTAGGGCGCCCCTAAACTCGATCGGATTCCGCTGCTCTGCGAGACATTGCGCAATCGTCGACAGCAGAAGGATGAGCACCGAACAGGCGACATTAGACCTTACCTGCCTTGCAACACTCGCCCAAATCACTGAAGATTTCGCTCGAGAAAATCGGCCCAACGTTCCTTCGACACGAAATCGACGACGTGAGAAGTGTTCTTCTTCAGATAGCCTTCATGGTAAGGGTCGGACCGGAAGTCCTGCGCGGACGCCGGAAAATATATCGCAACGCCGTTCGAACCCGTATCCTTCTTGCTGCGAGCAGAAGCGTAGTTATAGAGAACGATCTCAGACGCCTTTGCGGCCGCCGTTTCGGCGGCCTTTTTGGCATCCGCGTCCTTCGTTATGGCCGCATACCCATGGGCGAAGCCGATCAAGTCGACGGATGTCTTCATGCCCGCGCTAGATCCATACGTCTTCATTGCGGACCGCGCTTGAACGATGTTGGACTTTTCCCCATCGTGCTTAGCGATGAGGACATCGGCAAACTTGGAAACGGCGGACGCAGTCTCGAGCGCCTTGGGCGTATCAAGAATAGACAAAGTCGTCGAATGAGAATTGCCGTAACGAGCACGATAGCCATCTACGATGGCACGGGAGAGCTCAAGTGCAGTCATCGACGGTTTGGCGAGCAGCCTTTTCAGGAAATAGTCGTAGTCCCAACCTGCGCCCGGCTCCAACTCTTCGCTACCGACGAGCATGGAAGATGAACTTCTGAACGCATACGCCGTCTCCAGCATCGACATCAGACAGGCATCGAAGCCGATCACATCAATTGGCTTCTTGAGCCGGGACGAAAGAGTCTCCGTGACCGATTGGATGTCGCTGTTGTAGAGGAAGTTGCCTGTGTCTTGATCGAAGGAAACCGCGCGGAATCCGCCGAGCGGCGGCGTGTTTTCCGCCGCTCTCTGCAGATCGGCTGCGTTGACCGTCTGGACACTCGGATTTCTGGATGCCGAAGTTGCCCGCACATTAGTATCGCTCGCCAACTGAAACCGCCAGCCTTGCCCATGATTCCAGATGACGAGCATGTAGCGCTTGGCCGGATAAGTATCCACGGCCCAATCGACGAAGTCCTGAAGGGCGGCGGGGGACCCTAGATCGGAAAGTTCGGGCTTACCCCGGAGATCCACAACCGCTTGCGCGGGCACCGGCTCCTGGTTCTTCTTCACGCGAAATCGGAGGACGCCTGACCACTTCTCTGCGGCCTCAGTGAAGTGAACAACCGGCCTTCCCATCTCGACCAGCACGTTGACGTCGCTCGTGCTTCCCCGGCTCGCGATCTCGTTGAAATTCTCGATGGCATCGGGCTCAAGGTTGTTTTTTGCGTTCATGAAAACCATGACCGTCCACTCTGCGGAATTGGCCGCTGCTCTCGTGGCGAGAAGTCCGGTCGTGCTCAATATCGATACGATCAGGAAAATCGTGCTGCGGATCATCGCTGGGCTCTTGAATGGCAGAAGCGGCAAAGCTCCATTCAAGACCAACTTTACGTTGTAAGCAAGAGTCCCCGCACGAGCGGCATAAGACAGGCGTGCAGGATCTCGCGGGCCGCCCACTGCCCGCGGGTCGCAAACGCGGCAAGGTGATGCATTGCGGGATTCGTGGTGCCGGAACAGGAATGACTTCCGGCTTCGGAGTCGCAGTCCTCCAATTGTCCGTCTTTCCAACGAGCACATTTGCCGATGGCTGGCTCTTCGCGGTGCGGCCGAAGGCTGAATCTCCCGACATATAGATGATGCTGTGTCGGCTCAGGCCGCAAATACGAGAACCATGACCGAGCCCCAGGTTGTGAGCAGGATGTTCGCGATAGGATAGGCCGGTGTATAGCCGAGCACTGGCACCGGGCTTCCCGATCGCTCCTGGAGGGCGGCCATTGCCGCGGTTACCGTTTGCGCCCCGGTCAGACCGCCGAGCAGAAGAATTGGGTTCATGCGCAAGACGAAATGACCGAAGCAGAATCCGACGATCTGCGGCAGCAGGGTCACTGCCATGCCGCCGAGCAGCAGGCCGATGCCCGATTCTCGCAGGGCGGAAAGGAAGATCGGCCCGGCATGGATGCCGGTGAGCCCGACAAACGCGGCCAGTCCGAGTGATGTCATCAGGCTGACGGCGCCGTCCGGAATCCGGCCGAAGCGCGGATTGAGCGTGCGGAGGTATCCGACCAGAAGCCCGGCAAGCAGCGTGCCGACGCTCGTGCTCAGCGCGATCTTGATGCCGCCGACAGGAAAACTCACGAGAACGCCAACGACGCCGCCGAAGAAGATGGCGAGCCCCAGCACGACGAAATCGATGCTGGTGCTGGGGGCAACGATGACACCGATATTCTTCGCCGCGTTCTCCACGACCGGTTCGGGGCCGACGACGCGCAGCAGGTCGCCACGCTGCAGGACGACGCCGGGAGCAATCGGAAGCTCCTGGCCGCCCCGGCTCAACGAGCGCAAATAGAGGCCGCGTGTCCAGTCCCGCTGTGAGGCCTCCTGCAGGTTCATGCCGGCGAGCTTGGCATCGATCAGGAAAACGTCAGCGGAGATCAAGGGAATGTCGAGCAGCCCTCTGTCCTCGACCTCCTCGGCGCGGGCGCCGATCAGCTCCACGATGATCTGACGCGGCGCCGATATCGTGATGATGTCGCCTGGCGCGAGGATGGCGCCGGGCTCCGCCTGGAGAATACGTTCTCCACGGCGGATCCGATGGATGAACAGGCGGTGCTCGGGCAGGCGGGCTTCGGCGGCCGCGACGGTCGATCCGGCGAGGGGAGAGCTCTCGTCCAGCCGATAGGCCCGCAGCTCGAATTTTCGCCACGCGGATGCCAGACCCGGCTTGGTGCGAGTCATTCCCAGCGACTGCTCGAGCTTGAGCGCCTCTTCCCGCAGGTCGATCTTCAGGAGCGCAGGCGCTATCACCGTGCAGAACGTGATCACGCCCGCATAGCCGAAGATGTAGCAGACCGCGTCAGCGACTGCGATGTGCGAAACATACAAGGCACGCTGCGCCTCGGGCGCCGAGAGGCCGTTGACCGCGTCGGTCGCCGTTCCCATCGCCGCACTTTGACTCAGCGCCCCAGACATCAGCCCCGCCGCAAAGCCGGGGTCGAGCCCGAGTATCCGCCCCACGGCGATTGCGGACGCAAGGCCGGTGAGGCACACGACGACGGCGAGCAGCATCGGCTTCAGCCCGTCGCGCTTCATCGCCTGCACGAATTGCGGACCGACGGAATAGCCGACTCCGAACAGAAACAGCAGAAACAGGAACGATTTGGTCATGCTGGAAACGGGCACATGCGCGAAGTCGCCGACCGCCAGGCCGGCGAACAATGCGCCCGTGACCGGGCCGAGACTGAAGGCGCCGATCTTGAAGCTTCCGATCCAGTAGCCCGCGGCGATAACCAGGAACAGCGCGAGTTCCGGATAACGGACGAGAAACTGCTCCAGCCAGGTCAGCATCTCGGGCAGCCGATTTCTATGTCATGAGCATGACGAGCACCATGCCCCAGATCGTCAGCAGCGTGTTTCCAACCGCGTAGGTGACGGTATAGCCAAGACCCGGAATCTGGCTCCTGGCGCGATCGTTGATCATGCCGAGCGAGGCAGTCGTGGTCCGTGCGCCGGAACAGCATCCGAGCACGATGGCGTCATGGAATTTGAACAGGTACTTGCCGACATACATTGCGAGGATCAACGGTACGGTCGTCACCACGACGCCCCAGAGAAACAGGCCGATGCCAAGCGCCTTCAGGCCGGCAACGAATCCCGGCCCCGACGAAATGCCGACTATGGCAATGAAAACGTTCAGGCCAACGGAGTTCATGAACCAGACGGTAGGCGAGGGAATCCGGCCAAAGGTCGGCCGCACGGAACGCAGCCAGCCGAAGAACAGGCCTGAGATCAGCGCTCCTCCCGAGGTGGACAATGTGAGGGGCACGCTGCCAATCTTGTAGACGATCGCGCCGACCAGCGCGCCGATGGCAATGGCGGCACCGATGAAGGCAACGTCGGCAACGTCGGTTGCGCGATCCGGCCGGCCAAGCATCTTTGTCGCGGCCGCGACATCGGGCGTGCGTCCAACGATGGTGACGATGTCGCCCCGGTTCAGCTTGGTGTTGGGAAGAATGGGAATCTCGACCGCGATCGCACCCCTCGTGATCTTGCGCAGGAATACGCCGCGCGATGCCGGGCTCTTCGCCAGCTCCTCCAGGGTCTTGCCGTCGACGTCCTTGCTGGTCACGTAGACATCGACACCTTCGATCGGCATGGCAAGCAGCTCGCGATCGTCGACCTCCTCCGCCTGTTCGCCGATCAGCTGGACGAGCACGTCGCGCCGGCCTGCCACGGCCACGACATCGCCTGCATGAATCACGGCATCGGCGATGGCATCGATGATCTTCCCGCTCTGTCGCAGCCGCAGAATGAATACCCGTTGATCGGGGACCAGCGCCTCGGCCTCCTGCACCGTCTTCCCGACCGCCGGGCCGCGCTCGCGAACGCGGAATGCGCGGACCTCGAACTGGTGCCAGGCGGTGCCGGGACCGCCCAACTGCTTCTTGCCGCCGTGCTCCTCCTCATATTTCTTGCACGCCGCTTCCAGATCGATGCCGAGCAGGGCCGGCCCAAGCAGCGCGAGGACGATCGCGGATCCGACGGTGCCGAAGATGTAGGTCACCGCATAGGCGACGGGCATGCCGTCGAGGATCTTCTTGGTTTCTTCCGGCGACAGCCCGAGCCGGTTGATGGCATCGGTCGCCAGACCCATTGACGCCGAAATCGTCTGCGAACCGGCATAGAGTCCGGCGGCCGAGCCGACATCGTAACCGGCAATCTTCGCCCCGAGATACGCGGCGAGCAGGCAGAACACGCACACGACGGCAGCGAAGATCGCTTGGGGAACACCGTCCTGCGCGATGCCGCGCACGAATTGCGGCCCGACGCCGTAGCCGATGGCAAACAGGAACATCAGGAAGAAAAACGGCTTGAGCGGGCCTGTAATCGTGATCCCGATCTGGCCGATGATGACAGCGGCAATCAGCGTCGCGGTGACAGCTCCAAGTCCCAGACCCTTGTAGGTGAAGGAGCCAAAATAGTAGCCCAGCGCCAGGGACAGGAAGATCGCGATTTCCGGATAGGTCTTGAGCGTCTGAAAGAACCAGTCGATCATGATGTCACCCCGTTCATGCCGTCGGCGTGCGCCCGCTTCGCTCCCGCTCCGCTTCGAGAATCGAAGACCCGACGACGAGAGCTGAAGCAATATCGACCAACATGAGGCGACGGTCCGGACAGGACATGTTGATTTATGTCAAGCGCAACGGCCGAGCTGCGGGGCATCCGAGGCATCACCGACGACATCGTCTTGGTGCGTTGCGGCATGGCGGAGATTCGGAGCGTCATTGCCGCCTATGCCTTGAGGTAGATCAAGAGACGCCAGCGGGCGCCGATCATCCTCGGCGCGATCTTCGCGGGCGCCAGAGCCTGGTCCACCTCGTGCTCGTTCCAACAGATCGCACAGTCCGGGAGTGTCACATGGCCGACATCTTGACCCTGAAAAAATTCGAGGCGCTGAGCCCGTTCGAGATCAAGGACGAGCTGATCAATCTCGCCAAGGCGACGTCGAAACGGACGCAATCCGCGTTCCTGAACGCCGGCCGCGGCAACCCGAACTGGGTGGCCACCACGCCGCGCGAAGGTTTCTTCCTGCTGGGACAGTTCGCGATCACCGAAAGCAAGCGGGTCATGGAGCACCCGGCGGGGATTGGCGGCATGCCCCAGGCGAAGGGCATTGCCGCGCGGTTTGAGGCTTGGCTCGCCAAGCACTCCGAGATGCCGGGTGCGAGCTTCCTTTCGGAGATGCTGCCCTTTGCGGTCAAGAAATTCGGCTTCGACGCGGATGCCTTCGTCCACGAACTCGTCGATTCCATCATCGGGGACAATTATCCGGTGCCGGACCGCATGCTGGTGCACAACGAAAAGGTCGTGCACGAATATCTGATGTGGGCCGTTTGCGGTGATCCGCGGCCGGCCGGCAAGTTCGACATCTATGCGGTCGAGGGCGGCACGGCGGCGATGTGCTACCTCTTCAAGTCGCTGAAGGCCAACCGCCTATTGCTTCCCGGCGACACCATCGCGCTGGGAACGCCGATCTTCACACCCTACATCGAGATGACGCATCTGGAAGATTACGACCTCAAGGTCGTCCAGATCAGGGCACCGCAGGAGAACAAATTCCAGTTTACCGACGAGGAAATCAAGAAGCTGGAGGATCCGAAGATCAAGGCGTTCTTCATCGTCAATCCCGCCAATCCCTCCGGGATGGGCGTGAGCCCGGAGACGATCGCCAAGCTGGGCAAGCTGGTCAAGACCAAGCGCCCCGACCTCATGCTGCTCACCGACGACGTCT
The DNA here is from genome assembly GCF_059803455.1 of Bradyrhizobium sp. UFLA05-108. Lineage (NCBI taxonomy): Bacteria > Pseudomonadati > Pseudomonadota > Alphaproteobacteria > Hyphomicrobiales > Nitrobacteraceae > Bradyrhizobium > Bradyrhizobium sp. UFLA05-108. Next base: position 11,169 of record NZ_JBANAZ010000089.1, read on the forward strand.
ACGGTACCTTCGTCCACGGCTTCCGCTCGCTGCTGGGTGAGCTCCCGCACAACACCATCGGCGTCTATTCCTATTCCAAATATTTCGGCTGCACGGGATGGCGGCTCGGTGCCATCGCCATTCATGAAGACAACATCTTCGACAAGATGATCGCGAAGCTGCCCGACGACGCTGTGAAGGCGCTCGACAAGCGTTACGGACCGCTGACGCTGGAGCCGCGCAAGCTGAAGTTCATCGATCGGATCGTTGCCGACAGTCGCGACGTCGCGCTCAATCACACCGCGGGCCTGTCGCTGCCGCAGCAGGTGATGATGAGCCTTTTCTCGCTCGCGGAGATGATGGATGCGAAGAAGGCCTATCAGGCCGCCTGCATGGAAATCGTCAACAAGCGGCTGTGGGCACTGCTCGATGGCCTGGGACTTGCCGACAAGCTGTCGCCCAATCCCAACTACGACGCCTATTACGCCCTGATCGATTTCGAGTTCTGGGCCCGGAAGAACATCGGGGACGAAGCCGTCGACTATCTGAAGAAGCACATTCATCCGCTCGATCTTGCATTCCGCTTGGCGGAAGCCCACGGGATCGTGCTGCTGAATGGTGGCGGCTTCGATGCCCCCGAATGGTCGCTGCGTGTCTCCCTGGCGAACCTGCCGGACGATGTCTACGACGATATCGGACGGGGCGTTCGAACGATTGCCAGAGGATACCGGGACACGTACGAGGCGGCTAAGCGAGGCTAAAGGAGCGCGGCTACGGCAACGCCCGGACTGGGCGTTGCCCAAGCGATACTTTTGGATCGAGGATCTCCGACCACAGCGATCATAGGAGGGCAATCATGCCAATCCAGCTCGTGATGGACCGCAGCGGCGATAGCCGTTATTCCTTCAACTCCGACGACGCAGAGGAGCTGGCCCGAGCGGAACGGCGGTTCTACGAACTGACCGGGGTTGGCTTCACCGCAGCGGTCAGGACCAGTCATGGTCAGGTATCGAAAATCCGATCGTTCGACCCCACGGCGGAAGAAACACTCTTTTTTCCCAGACTGATCGGCGGGTAGTCGCCTTCCTGTCATGTTTCGATTTCGACCATTGCCGTTGGGTACCCGCTCCCGCATGAGAGCGACGAGAGCCCTTTTCCTAAGGCGCGGCGCGGAGGCCACGCCTGAGGGGCGGTCGCTGCGGATGCTGCGAGATTGGCTGTCGCAGGCGCAGCGCGAGCAGTTCGCAAGCAACGGCTACTTCGATGTGGTCGGAGGCAACACCGGAAATCATTACAGGATCTTTACCGGCACCTCGGTCAACGTATGCGAGATTGACAAAAGAGGCCGCCTCCGCGATGGGCTGTGTTTCACGACGATTGGTGATCTGCCAATCGGCGACGTGATGCTCGCCCAGAAGATCGCACTGGAAACATGCGAAGACGAGGTGCGCGCCCTGGCCAGGTGGTTCACTCCCCAAAGCCATCATTTTCGGCAAACCCAACTTCTCGGCTGACGGGAGAGATCGTCGTTGTCTCCCGCCGGTGTCGACGTCCATTGATGTCATCTCAGATCGCGCGTGGTGTCGTCACAGGGCAGCAGCACCAACAATATGGCTGCCGACGCGGCAGTGCTTTGGAGTCATCCACACCAGCCGCAAGGCCGCGTCGCGGAGCGCTACGCCGGCTTGTACGCCGAAAGGCGATATCTTCACACCGTTGTGTCTATTCGTCGTCCTCGTCGGTCTCGCGACTGTGCTCGATCACATCGCGCATCCCGCGCATGACGACATATGACACGAAGGACATCCTCTTCTTCTGATCCTCGCTCAGCGTCTTGTAGAGCGGCTCCCAAGCATCGGCGAGCTTCTTGAGGTCGCCACCGCGCTGAATGAGCCGGTCCGCTCTGCGCTGCATAAGCTCGACTGGATTACTCTGGTGGAGGGCGTCCGTTTCACCATCGTGTAATTCGGCTATCCGTTCCAAGCGCGCCTGCCGGTTCTTCGCCCTGGCGCGGATGGCCTCCTCGACGGCCGGCCAGTATTTTTCCTGATCGGGTGTCAGCTGCAAGGCGGCCTTGACTATGCCGACACGCATATCCGTCAGGCTTTTCAGGTCGGCTGCGCCGGGCTGTCCCACTCCGACGGTGGATGATGTCTCTGCTGCGTACGTGAGAGACGAGGTCGTCGTCAAAAGCGCAATCGCTGCGACGGCTGCTTTCATCATTGCAAACTCCTGAGGCTCGTATCGTATGCCCCCGAACAGAACGAGCCTGCCGATTAGCGGCGAGTTGATCTAAGTCAAAGGGCCCGGACTGAGAAATACGGACGTGCTTCTGACTGTTCTCAAACTCCCGTGCGTCTCCCGAATGTAGACAAGGCCAACGAAAGTCGATGGCTATTCGTGCTCGACAATTGTCGATCTACACTCTGCGGTCCCACGATTTTCGACGTTACTTCGGAAGGCATTCTACCTTGTAGGCAACGATGATCTGCGCTGGGTCGGCCTTACCCAGGCTCCTCAAGTCCTCTAATCCACTTCTCAGTGTGGCTCCCGCCTCCTTCAAGCTGCCTTCAAGCGCCGTCTTGGCCGCGTTGCATCGCTCTTCGTTCGAGAACTCCTGAAACACCACATTCGGGTAGAGCCGCCATTCCGCCCTGTCGTTTGTGGCGGCAGGATTGACCGAGTAGGAGAAGACGTACATCAGGACCCACATCCGTATGCTCCACTTGTGATGCGATGTGGTGTGATGAAGCTTCCGGCCCCACCGGCGAGCCATGACCTAAATCAAGCGTTCGCCTTGGAGGCCGGGGACGTGGCCGTTCAGCGCGGCGGCAGGCCTCCGGAGATGACCCAATCGTCATACGACCGGAACTTGAGACCGAGCCGTTCGTAATGGACCCGCAGATAGCCGTCGCTGCCGCGTGTGACTGCGTCGGGTCGTACAGTCTGCACCTCCTGCGCGATCACCCCGACATAGAGCTTGTCGCTGCCGTTGTAGGCGAAGCGATAGTAACCAAGACCGTTGTCGAGCCGGCCGAGGAGCACGACATCGTGCTTGAGGTTGATGTCCGAGCGGCGTCCACCGCCACGACCGCCGCCGCCTCGAAACCCTCCACCGCCGCCGCCCCGAAAACCGCCACCGCCGCCGCGAAATCCTCCACCACCACGGAAGCCTCCGCCGCCCCGGAATGCTGCGGCTCGATGTCCTCCGCCTGCGAACCGCGCTCCGCCCCCGCGACCCGCCGCAGGCCTGAAATGCGCAGCTCTGGAAGCTCCGCGGTGCGCCGCGCGACCACCTGACCTTGCAGACCTTGCGTTCCTGGCCGCCGCCGAGCGGTCACGCACTTGGCGATTGCCGGCCGTTCGACCAGCGCCTGCCTGCCTGTTTGTCGCTCGGCCGCGGTCGGCGCGTTGCGTCCGGTCGCCCGCGTTCGGACGATTGGCGCCGGCCCCTAATCCTTGCCGGTTCCCACCTGGCCGTTGATTGGCATTGCCAAATCGCTGTTGCAGGTTCGCATTGTTGTAGCGTGCACCCTGTCGATGCCTTGCGTCGTGCTGCCAGTGTTCAACGCGAGCACCGCGATTGATGTCGATAGCGCCGCCACCCCAATTGACCCGGCTGCCACCCCACCATCCGCCGCCGCCCCAGTAGCCGCCGCTGGCCCATCGCCCCAGTGCGTAGGCCGCGCCGAAGGCCACGCCGGTCGCGATGATGCCGGCGCCGACGTAGCCGGGATAGCCCCAGTAGTAGGGATAGGCAGGATAATCGGAGTACGGCCAATCGCCGAAAACCACCTGCGGTTCGTAGTAGGGGACGTAGATGCTGTCCGCCGATGCGGGTTCAATGTAGATGAACTGTCGGTCCTGCTCCTGCCTTACCGTCACCTTCTGCTCTTGCGTCGTGACCAGCTTGTTCCTGTCATAGGCCTTTGAACGCAACCGCTGCACAGCGTCCATCACGTCTTGCTGCTGCACCAAAAACGCCTCGCCGAGCTTTTGCGTCCATTCGAGGTGCTCGTGCAACATCTGGAGAACCGAGGGCGTCGCGACCAAAGCCTTGACGCTCGCGTCCCAGTCCTGTTTCTCCGCGGCGATCTTCAGGGCGTCTCCTTTGAGGTTCTTGTTCTGGTTCATCCAGCGATCTGCGCGTACCACCTCAAGCGGATAGGTCGATGCCATCAGCACGTTCGACAACAATGTATCCGGATACAACGCAATCGGCGCGACCAGTGCCTCGAGTTCGGCCGGCTTGAGCGGCTGCTGCTCCGGAACCGACGAGGGCGTAGGGCTCGGCGTTTGAGTTGTCTGATCGCTTGTCTGGGCTCGTGAAGGAAGGCTGGTACACAGCAATCCGAGCAACGCGCATATCCAGCATATCGTTCTAAGGATCCGCATGTCGCTCGTCCTCCAAGCTTGCGCGGCACCAACCCCAATCGGAATTGAGTGGGAGAGGGCCGATTTGACATAGGTCAATAGAACGAAGCCCTTCGCCGTTACCGGACTGGGATTGGGCATCGACGCGACAAGCGGCGCCGCTCCTGTCCGGCTGCAAGCCATTGGCCCGGCGCGCTTTTGACTTGGATCAACCGCCGCGCCCCGTAGCCAGTGTCTAAGTCATTGCTCGACGCACCTTCGGCTGAAGAGGTGTGACCAATCGTGAAGCTGCTGTTGGTTGGGACGGGTGGCCGATTGGAAAAAAAGCGATGCGTTCTATTTTGGCCTTAGCCCTTTTGGTCACCCTGTGTGGCTCTGCGAACGCAGCTACGGCGCATCCCGCACACCGGCGGCACGCTATTGTTCGTCCCAATCAGGGCATGATCTACGCGCCATCTGGGCCGCCGATCCAATACCGGGCCGCACCGTACAATAATTTCAATGAGCCGTATTACGGAGCTTCCCAAGGTTACGCGCCTGGCGAGAAAGAACGATTTCTCGAAAGTGTGAGACGAAACCTTTAGAGCATGATCCGGAAAACTGTGAGGCGGTCTTCCCTCGCGACAAACGCGGAACGCGTTTGCGCGGAGAACATGCTCAAGCAACGACCTGAAGCGCGATGACGATTCATCCTGATCTCATCGCGCTGCAGAGGATAAGCGCGATTCCGCCCCTGAGCACCGTGACTTCCACCCTCAGTCGCCGCCGAGAGTGACCGGTCCCTCCACGGGGATCTCGGCCCTGAGGACGGCTGCCAGCGACGTCGCGGTCTTGCTGGGCCGCTCGAGCGCGAAGCGGCGAATGGTGGCATTGCTGCTGGACGACAACGGGCTGACCAGGAGGTCTGCCCCGTCCGTCGTGCTCGTCGTGGCAACGCTCACGCCGCGGGCGCTTTCGCCGAAGGGGACGAAGGAGGCCATCTCGGTAAAGCCGGCATGAGGATGCGCAGCGGCGCTGTGAAGATACATCGAAGGCCCGCCATCGAGCGCCGAGCCGCTGGAGAAGATCTTGACCACCCCACCGTCACGCTGGCCGACGACGATGCGTTCGGCGCCGCCGAGCGTGCCGGCGAGCCAGCCGGTGGCGAGCGTGACGCCACCCCGATAGGCGCCGCCGAAAGGTGAGAATTCCGTCGTCGCCACCGGCTGCCCGGTGCCGGCGGAGCCATGGTGATGATCGCCGGACGCGTGACCGATCGGCTCGAGCAGCGGGAACACGAAGACCTTCACGGTGGAAGGAGCGCCTGGTCCGGGCGCCGTGACGATGCTCTGGCGGCCAGTGGTGAAATCGACGAATCCCGCGCCGAGGACCACACCGGATTGATCCCCCGGATAGGGGCTGAAGGACGAGAACACGCTCGGCGCGGTGCCGAGGACCGGCAGCGCGGAGCTGAAGACCCTGACCTCGCTCTTGTCGCCGGGCCCGGAGCCGACGATGATGTTGTCGCCGGTGGTGATGCCGTCGATCTTCGCGACCGCCACACTCACGCCGTTGCGTGCGTTGGCGCCAAACGCGTTGAAGCGCGCAAGCTGTGTTGCGAAGGGGGCAGCGCCATTCTTCGCTGCGCCGGAGAACACGGCGATCTCCGACGCGTGGCCGGCACCGGCCCCGACGACCAGATCGTAGATGCCGTCGTCGTCGACGTCGCCCATCGCCACGCTCAGAGTGCCTTCGAATGCGGGAAACGGCGTGACTGTCGCGAGCAGTCTGTCGCCGTCCAGAATCCTGACCGTGGCCGGACGACCGTGGCTGCCCGGAATCGCCACCGCATAGGACGATACGGCCGGGATGACATTGACCAGCGCCATGAGACCGTTGTCCTCGTGATTGAGGCGATGACAGTGCATGACGAAGAGGCCGGCATAGTCCTTGAAGCGGGTCCTGATCGACAGCGTGCCGGGCTGGATCACGGACTCCTCCGGCCCGAGATTGGGGACCGGCACATTGGCATTGTCGATGCCCTGCTTCACGGATCCGACCTTCAGCCCCGTGGTGGGGTCGGAGATGCCAGTGATCTGGAAATCGTTCACATGCACGTGGATGGGATGCTCGTCATTGTTCTCGTTGCGAAACACCCATTCTTCCATCGAATTCAGGCGGGGCTGGATCAGGGGGACGTTTGGAAACGCGCCGCTGTCGAAAGCATAGATGAAGGTCTTGGGATCATGCGTGCTCGCGAGGTCGTTGAGAAAACCGCCATTGATCAGAATATGGCGCGTTAAGTCGGGCGTGACCGTGGAGAGATCTTCGAATGGCGTGAAGGCGCCGAGTGGCTGGCCTTCGGTGAAGGCCGTGGTCTCTCCTTTGTCCCCTTCGGTCATGGCCCGCGCCAGGACCTGGGTCGGGAACAGAAAGAACCCGTCATAATAGCTCACCGCAGACGGCAGCACGCTGAGTGTGCCAAGCACCGCAGGCGGATTTTCGGTGCCGTTGCTGGTGTAGAGGATGCCCGGCGCATTTTCTGCTCGCGCACCGGCACCCCGCTCCGGCATTTCCAGAATCAGGTCACCGCGATCCGGCATCGTGACCGCAATCGCGAAGCGCGATGCCGGCGGTATGACGAGGCGGGTTCCGTTCTCTTCGACGGGATAGCGGACTGCAGGGCTGGGATTGCCATCTTGCCCCACGATGGCGATCTTCGGATGGTGCCCGGTCGCCGTCTCTGTGAGGCGCACGCTCATATAGGCCATGTCGCTCACATTCGCGAGAACCCAGATCTCGGTCTGTCCCGGCTTGCTCCGCAGCGTTGGCTGGAATTGGCCGTTCACCGTGAACTGGACATCGCGGAGATGGTCGGGAAGCGACGGATCGGCCGGCACGTCATCCGCCCGCCCGCTGCTGGCCGTAAATGTCTGGAGATTGTTCGGGATGAACTGGAAGCGCCCGCGCATATTCTGGATCGAGAGCGGGCCTGCATACCATACGGTGGCGAAGCGGGAGCCGGGCGCCGCTGCGGTGAAATTCACCGGCGCGAGAATCGGGCGATAGGTCCCGTTCGCCAGCGCTCCCGGCGCGGGCGGGGTGAGGGTGCTGACGAATTGCGGCCAGTTGGGATTGTTGAGCTGCGGCTTCGGCCCCCGGCGATCAAACACGAAGTTGTATTGAAGCATCATGTTGCGGACCGGGATCCCCTTCTGCGTCACGATCGGAAGATTGCCGTCGGTCCGTCCGATCGCAAGCAGGCCGGCAAGCCCCGCGTAGACGTGCGCCGTCGTTAGCGTGTGGAGATGCGGATGGTACCAATAGGCTCCTTGCGGCTGGTTGGTGGGGATGTCGTACACATAGGTACTCGACGTGCCGACCGGCATGTGGATGAGGACGTTGTCGGCATTCCCCTTCGGGCTGACGTGCAGCCCATGGGTGTGGAGATTGATCGGCGAGACCTCGAGCTGCTCGGGATAGGTCGGTACTTCGCCGCCGGCCAGCGTGTATCGCGGGTCGTAGAAGTCGCGGATCGTGAGTCCAGACAGCGCGTTCTCGAGATGGATGACGAGGCGCTCGCCGGGGAAGACCTGCAGCGTCGGTGCCGGATAGAGGCCCTTTGCAGCGGTGACGCCGTTTGACGCCTTGCCGCGGACCAGGCGATAGCCGAACAGGAGAGCGTCCCTGACCGGGGCCGCTGCGGTGTCGAGCGCGATCTCGCCCTGCTGCGCGGTGAGCGTGACTTCGAGCACGCCGTTCTCGCTGGATAGGGTGACGGGTTCCTTGTAGGCAGGTGACGAATAGCTGGCGGTTTGCGAGAGCGCCGTGCCGACGCCGAAAGCCATGATCGAGATAGTGGCCAGGATCGCCCGAGCGACCCTGCGAAAGGCACAATGCATCCGATTCCCCTGATATTCCCCTGCCCGTAGCGAGGTACCATAGATTCGTTGGTTTCGTCGTACCGATGTTGACGATGTCGGTGGGCGCCCGATACGGCAGACCGGGTTGGCCTTTGTTGATGGGATTCTCTTTTGGGGGCGCGATGGGCCGATGCGCGTCACGCGCGTCTAGCTCAAAAGGCCAGGCAACGGACGAAGCGCATTACGGTGACGGTGCTCGACTCAATGCCCGTCAGAACTGACAGCCCCGTGGAACGGGTGCAACAACGCTAGCTCGAAAAAATCAGGCAGGTCGTCGTGCCATGCGCGAGCAATCGGCCCTTGGTATCGGTTACACGGCCTTCTGCCGTCCCGACACGACGGCCGCAATTCAGGACAGTGCCCTCGGCCCTGATCTGGCCGGTCTCCAGCGTGATGGCTCGGACAAGCGAGATCTTGAACTCGAGCGTCGTGCTGCCAACGCCTCGTTCGAGCATCGACTGGATGGCGAGGCCCATGCAGCTATCGAGGAGCGTCGCCCTGAGACCACCATGCACCGTCCCCCATGGATTGAGGTGCGCGGCCGTTGGATCGAGCGTGATGACGACCCGACCGCTCTCGGCCTCCACCACGTCGTAGCCCAAGGTCTGCGCGATCGTGTTCAGCGGGAGCACCCCGTTGGCAAGGCCCTTGACGAACTCCAGCCCGCTCATCTCCTTTAGTCGCTCGGGACAGACCGTCCCGTAGGTCCTGGCGGCCATGTTTACCTTCGGTTCTCTCGGCAATGACTCTGCCATCCAACCGCAAGGTGCCAGCGAGCGCCACCCGAAACCTGACGCGCTGGCCGCGCCGGCTTTTTCGGCTCCAGATGTGGCCCTTGCCCACTCGCGCTTGTGAAGGACGTGTTGAAGCCACGCACACCATCCTCATGCTATTGCTGCTCCCCGCACCCCAGCGGAGACGCCCCCATGCTCCCCATTCCCGCCGACATCTTCACCGAGCCCGATGATGTTTCTCCCGATGCTCTCGCCAATCTTGGCCCGCTTCGCCGCCTCGCCGGTGTCTGGCAGGCCAACAAGGGCGTCGATATCAACCCGAAGGCCGAGGGACCGGAGCGGCGGGTTTTCATCGAGCATATCCGGATGGACCCGATCGATCCGCAGGCCAACGGACCGCAGCTGTTTTATGGGCTGCGCTATCACATCCACATCAACACGCCCGAGGAGGACATCACCTTCCATGACCAGGTCGGCTACTGGTTGTGGGAGCCGGCGACCGGGCTGATCATGCAGACGCTGGCGATTCCGCGCGGCCAGGTGCTGCTCGCGTCGGGCAAGGCCGGGCCGGACGACAAGAAGATCTCTGTCACGGCCAAGCGCGGCGAGACGACGTACGGGATCTGCTCGACCGACTTCTTGGAACAAGCCTTCCGCACCGACAGTTACCGCTGCGACATCACCTTCAACGACGATGGAAGCTGGACCTATCTGATCCAGACCGAGCTTTTCGTGCGAGGTGCGCCGTTCAATCATCACGACGCCAACACACTCAAGCTGGTCGCGCCGCCAAGGCTCAATCCGCTGGCGGTGATCCTGAATGATCGCGCCAAGGATGGCGCCAAGGATGGTGCCAAGGACGGTGCCAAGGACGGTGCCAGGGATCGTGCCAAGGATCGCCTCGAGGGTGGCGGACCGGCGGCCTGAGAAGAAAGCACGGAGAATTGCATGAAGCCCTACGTCATCTGCCTGATGGCCTCGAGCGTCGATGGCCGCACCCATCACAGCCGCTGGCGTCCGAAGGGCGCAGGCGCGGACTGGTTCGAGAAGATACATGACGAGCTCGGCGGCGATGCCTGGTTGATCGGCCGCGTCACCGGCTCGGAGTTCGCCAAGGGCAAGCCCTATCCCACGACGAGCGCGACATTCCCGCGTGAAAACTGGTTTGCGCGGCGCGACGCGAAAGCTTACGGCGTGGTGCTCGATGCGCACGGCAAGATCGGCTGGGGCCGCTCGGACATTGGCGGCGATCCGATCGTCGTGGTGCTGACCGAGCGCGTATCGGATGCGCATCTGGCCGGTCTCCGCGGCGAGGGCGTGTCCTACGTCTTCGCCGGCAAGTCGGAGATCGATCTTTCGCTCACGCTCGAAGTTCTCAATCGCGAGCTTGGCGTGAAGCGGCTGCTGCTGGAGGGCGGCGGCGCGGCCAACGGCGCATTCTTGCGCGCGGGGCTGATCGATGAGCTGAACCTGATCCTCTGTCCGGCCGTGGACGGTGCCAGTGGTGCGCCGATCGTGTTCGACTCGGGCGAAGCCGAGAGCGAACAGCGTGCGCCCGTCACCGCGATGACACTCGAGAGCACGCGGCCGCTCGGCGGCGGCGTGCTGCTGCTGCGTTATCTCCTCCAGAACGATCCGAAAGCCGCGGGCCAGTAAAGCAGGGCATGTCGGACAAGTCGGAGCAGATCGTGATCGTCGGTGCCGGTGCGGCCGGTCTGATGGCGGCGCGCGAGATCGCCCGTGCCGGCCGGCGCGTGACGATCCTGGAAGCGCGCGCGAGGTGTGGCGGGCGGATCCATCCGCTTCCTGCCGCGGAGTTTGGATACGACGCGGCCGGCGGCGCCGAGTTCGTCCATGGCGAAGGGCCGGTCACGCGGGCTTTGCTTGCCGAGGCGGGGCTTTCGCTCGAGGCGATCGAAGGGACGCAATGGAGCTTTGAAGGCGGAAAATTCTCGCGCGAAGCGCGCCACGATCCGCACGAGGCCGAGCTTCACCAGGTGGTCAGGGAATTGAAGGACGACCTGACCGTCTCCGAATTTCTGCGTCGCTATTTTGCCGATGCCCAATACGAGTCGTTGCGGCAGTCCGTCGAGCGGATGGTCGAAGGTTACGACGCCGCCGATCCCGCGCGTGCCAGCACGCTGGCGCTGCGCGACGAATGGATGGATGGCGGGCGGCATATGCAGGCGCGTCCCGTCGGCGGCTATGGCCCTCTTATCGATTTTCTCGAGGCCGAGTGCCGCACCCATGGCGTCGCCATCCACTTTGACTCCGCCGTATCAGCAATCGAGGAGTGCGATGGCGGCGTGGTCGTTCGTTGCGGCAGCGGCGAGGTACATCATGGCGATGTTGCGGTCCTTACCGTGCCGTTGCCTCTGCTCAGGGAGATCGCGCTGCCGAGCGCTACCCGCCAGAGAGCTGCGGCGGCCGCGGATATCGGCTTCGGCAACGTCATCAAAATCCTGCTGCGATTCGAGCGGCGCTGGTGGCTCGAGCGGCAGGCCGACCTTGCTGACCTGACCTTCCTGCTCTCGAATGAGAAAATCCCGGTATGGTGGACGCAGCATCCGGCCGAGCATCCCGTGCTCACCGGCTGGTTCGGAGGTCCGCAGACGAAAGGCCTTGTGGGACTCACCGAGCCGGAGCTGATCCAGGCTGGTCTTGCGTCGCTTGCCGGCATCTTCGGCCTGTCACCGGGCGATCTCGCGAAAGAGCTCGTCGCGGCGCGGGCGCTCAACTGGGCGCACGATCCCTTCGCGCGCGGCGCCTATTCCTGGGCCACGCCGCAAACGCGCGTGGCGCAATCGATCCTCGCAAGCGCGGATGGCACGCCCGTCTATTTTTCCGGTGAAGCCCTCTACCGCGGCCGTGACATGGGCACGGTCGAGGCGGCGCTGGCGAGCGGACGGGAGACGGCCGGGGTTATCCTGCGGGGCGTGTCAGGTAAGACCAAAGCGATGAAATGAAGTGCAGGCGCTACGGCCTGGTTAACCCTCCCCGCAGGGGGCTGTCCGCGGTTGCCGTTCAAGCTAGGCTGTGCGCACCGATTCCAGGAAATTACCGACCTCGAGCTTCAGACGGCTGGAGTCGCGGGCCAGTAGCTGGGCGGCTGACAGCACCTGCGATGAAGCCGAGTCGGTCTGGCTCGCGCCGTCGCGCACGTCGGCGATATTTGTGGATACCTGCTCGGTGCCGAGCGCCGCCTGCTGGACGTTGCGAGCAATTTCCTGCGTAGCCGCGCCTTGCTCTTCGACGGCGGCGGCGATCGCCGAGGAGATTTCCGACAATTGCGCGATGGTGTCGCTGATCTCCCCAATGGCGCCGACCGACTCCTTCGTCGCCGTCTGGACGCCCAGGATCTGCTGGTGGATTTCCTCGGTCGCTTTCGCGGTTTGCTGCGCCAGCGCCTTCACCTCCGCCGCGACCACCGCGAAGCCGCGGCCGGCTTCGCCAGCGCGCGCGGCTTCAATAGTCGCGTTCAGCGCCAGAAGATTGGTCTGGCTCGCGATCGAGTTGATCAACTCGACCACATCGCCGATCCGGTTTGCCGCAAGCAACAACTCTCCGACGCGCTTGTTGGTGTTGTGTGCCTGCTCGACCGCTTCACTCGCCCTGCGCGCGGATTCCTGAACCTGGCGGCTTATCTCGGTGACCGACGAGGTGAGCTCTTCGGTGGCGGTGGCCACCGAGTTCACGTTGACGGAAGCTTCATCGGAGGCCACCGCGACCGCAGTGGTGAGCTTCTGCGAGCGGTTGGCCGTCGCCGTCAGCGTGCCGGCGGAAGCCTCGAGCTCGGTCGCCGCGGACGACACCGTGCTGACGATCTCACCGATCACGGCCTCGAAATCGCGGGTGATGGCGTCGGCCCGCCGGCCGCGCTCGATCTGCGCCTCGGCCTCGCGTGCAGCCGCTTCATCCGCGAGTTTCTTCGCGATCAGCGCGTCCTTGAAGATCTGCAGCGCGTTGGCCATGGTGCCGATCTCGTCCTTGCGATGTCCGTCCGGGATTTCGACGCTGAGCTCCCGGTCGGCAAGCCGCAGCGTCGCCCCGGTCAGCCGCGCCAGTGGCCGGATCACGTGGCGCATCGCTACGAAAACCACGGCGATCGAGGCGGCGAGCACGACGAACAGTGCCGCGAGAGCCCAGCTCAGCCGCATCTGCGCCTGAGCGATCGCAGCGTCATTGGCCTTGTGCGCAAAGTCCAAGGCGGCATCGCGCAGGCCCAGCACGCTGTTCAGGGTGCCGGCGATCCAGCCGGGCCACTCGGCTTCACTGGCCGGAGAGGGGCGGCCATCGCGCGCGGCCGCGGCGACCTCGCGAAACCGTGGCTCGCCTTCGGTCATGAGCTTGGCGCGCACCTGGTCGATCGAGCGAACGAGCTCCGGCGCGCTGCCGGCATTGCTGACGCCCTGCTCGATCTGCCGCCAGAGCAGCGCGACCTGACCGGTCAATTCGGTGACGTCGACGTTCTGGGCGGCAGACAAGGGCTGATTGCGGACGAAGAGGCCGAGGATCGCCGTGCGCGCACCATTGGTGGTGCGCATGGCCTGTGCGCTTTGCGCGAGCTGCGCCGACGGCAACAGGTTTTCTATGTCGCTGCCTGTGCGCGACAGGTTGATCAGGACTTCGCCGGTCGCGGCGGTGAGGGAGTCGACGGCGCGCGCAAGCCCATCCACGATCGCCGTCTGGCCGTTGGGTGGACGCTGCGCCTTGGCCGTGACCGCCGTCTGGCGCCCAGCACTGCGGGTCTGTTGCAAGGCAAGCTCGGCTGCCTCAATCGATGCGACCGGAAGATCCGCCGCGCCAACGGCCTTCTTGGCGGCGCTGATGGCAGCGTCGGTGCCGGCAACAACTTTGTCCAAGGCTGACAATTTTTCGGACGTCGCCGCCTCGGCCGTCGGGCCTGTAACCGCAAACCAAGCGGTACGCTCGGCCGGAATCAGGCTGTTGGCCTTCATCACCAGTTCGAATGCGGTAAGCGTACGCGCGGCCGCTTCTCGCTTGCGCAGATCGCGCCATCCATCCCAGGCGACCGAAACGGCGAAGGCCACGGCGAGGAGGCCCGTCATCAGGTTGCCAGCCAGGATTTTCCATCGCAGGCTGACCCCGTGCTTCGAGCGATTTGCGGATGAGTGCTCAGACGGCGAAGGAAGCTCTGACATCGGTCGGACCAAACTCATCGGCGCATTTCCACGATAGGCTCGGCCAGCGGCCGACTCTCGTCATTAGTCTACGTAAGTAATTGCAACTAAGACGTTAAGTGTGTCTGCGGCCGGAGTGTTCGGCTTGGTCAAACCGTGCGTCGAATGGCTGCTGCCAGAATCTGACACGGCTGCTGCTAAAAGGTGGACCTCTGTCGGAGGACCTTACATGAAACACTGGATCGCCGTCGCCTCGGCCCAGCACGTCCGGATCGGGCGTGCGCACGGCTTCATGCAGGTCTGCCACGGCAAGGGCGGACCCCTGCGGCGGATCTCGCCGGGCGATCACATCGCCTATTATTCGCCGACCGTAACCTTTGGCGGCAAGGATCGGCTCCAGGCCTTCACCGCGATCGGCGTGGTCAAGCCGGGCGTGCCCTACCAGGCTGATATGGGCGGTGGCTTCCATCCGTTCCGCCGCGACGTCACGTGGGGTGACGCCGCCGAGGTGCCGATCCGGCCGCTGCTTGAAAGCCTCGCCTTTGCGCGCGACAATCCGAACTGGGGCTACAAGCTGCGTCTCGGCCTGTTCGAGATTTCGGGCGAGGACATGGAGTTGATCCGCCACGTGGCGACGTCAAGCCGGCCGCTGCTGCTGGTCTGAAAGCGTCGATGCAGACTCCCCAACAAAAAAGCCCGCATCGCTGCGGGCTTTTCTTCTCACCAGCGATGGCCGCCATAATAGCCGTGGGGCCGGCCGTGGTAGCCATGCGGCCGCGGAGAATAGCCGTAGCTGCGATAATGCGGGCGATAGTAGCCGTGAGGCCGCCAATGATGATGGCGCGGGCCGTGCCAGTGATGATGCCGGCCCTGCGCGCTGATGTCGGTCGGTTGGCCGGCCTGCACATGCGCGGTTTTGGCCGTGCCCTTGCCGGCGGCGTTTGCCGCGGATGAGGTTGCGAGCGCCGCAGCAGCAACAGCTATCGCCACAAAGAAACTCTTCATTCCGTCATTCACTCCGATTGATGTGTGCGGAGATAACGGGATGGCTCGCTCGCGCGTTCCGGCGACAAAGTGCCGCCTTGCCCGACCTTGATCGGTGCTTTGCCGGCGCAGAATCGCCGCAAAGCTTGAAGTGCTGCGTCACACCATCTTCGACGTCGTTGCGAACTTGTGTCACGCGCGTACCACACTCTTGGTGTCATCGCCCGGCTTGACCGGGCGATCCAGTATTCCAGAAGCGGCGCAGGGATACAGATAAGGCGCGGCGTACTGGATGCCCCGCCTTCGCGGGGCATGACACTGGTTGTTGGTGAGTAGGTCACGCACCAGTCGATTCTTTCGCGGTTAACGCCTGAACGTGTTGGCCGCCCGGCGCGACAGATGCACAAGATTCACGTCAAGAGTTTTATCATGAAGCGCGCCGCCATCCTCTGCATTGCCTCGCTGTTCATCCTGCATGCGGGTGCGGCGGCTGCGAAGTCGATCACCTGTTCCTACCCGCAGGACCAGGAGCTGACGTTTGAGGTGCCGAAAAAGCAGGGCGGCCTGCCGCCGATCGATTTCGACTACCCGTCGAAAGTCACGCTGTTCAGCTTCCGCGACGACAATCTCCTGGTCGTCGCCATGGACGAGTCGGACAAGAGCCGGGTGCGGGTGGTGATCTCGGCGCAGCGCGACAAGGCCAGGGGCATCTATGCCGGGCAGATCGTGACCGACCTCGGCGGCAACCAGCTCATGCTCGACAACGGCCCCGTCACCTGCAAGGTGAAGGGGTAAACGCCGGCATTGCCGAGGATCAAGGTCGCGCCGACTGGCCGGGATCGCTGTCGATCTCTACATTGGCGACGGCACTGCGGGATGATTCTATGGCAGACCTCACCGCTCACACTCAAGATCGCCCGCGCGCGCTGGCGGAGGTGATGACGTTGCCGCAGCTATTGCGCTGGCGCGTTGCGCTGACGCCGGGCCGGGAAGCCTATCGGCAGTACGATGTGACGGCCGGACGCTGGGCGAGCTATTCCTGGCAGCAGATCGATGCCGAGATCGAGCGCTGGCGCCGGGCCCTCGCCGCCGAAGGATTTGCCGCCGGCGAGCGGGTTGCGATCCTGGTGCCCAACGGCATTGCGCATATCGCAATGGACCAGGCCGCGTTGTCGCGTGGTCTCGCGCCGGTGCCGATGCATGCCGTCGACAACCCCGACAGTATCGCCTACATCCTCGCCGATTCCGGCGCGCGCCTGCTGTTCGTGGATACGCTGGAGCGCTGGCAGGCGATCGTCGCGACCGGGCAGCCGGTTCCGGATCTCGGGCGCGTGGTTTGCGCGAGTATGTCGGAGGCAGCGCCGACTGACGCCCGCGTCGTCGCGCTTGATCGCTGGCTCTCTTCGAACGCTGGCGGTCCCGCGATTGTCGACGTGGTCGTCCAAGCGGACGATCTCGCCGCCATTGTCTACACCTCGGGTACCACCGGACGGCCGAAGGGGGTGATGCTGTCGCACGACAACGTCGTTGCGAATGTGAAGGCGATCGCGCAGCGCATCGCCGCCGAGCCGGACGATGTCTTTCTCTCTTTCCTGCCGCTCTCGCACACGTTCGAGCGCACCGGCGGTTACTACTATCCGATCGCGGCGGGCGCCTGCGTCGCCTATGCGCGTTCGGTGCCGCAGCTCTCGCAGGACTTGAAGCATGTGCAGCCCACGGTGCTGATCTCGGTGCCGCGAATCTATGAGCGCATTTTTGCGCTGATCATGCAGCATCGCGAAGCGGCCGGCCGCGTCGAGCGTGCGCTGCTCGATCTCGCGCTCGCCGTCGGCGGCCGGTGCTTTGACGCGCGGCAGAGCAGGCGCGCGCTTTCGCTGTTTGACCGCCTGTCCTGGCCGATCCTGAAGCGCCTGGTCGCCGACAAGGTATTGGCGCAGTTCGGCGGCCGTCTGCGCGTCGCCGTCTCGGGCGGCGCGCCGATCGCGGAACCGGTCATCCGTCTCTTCCTCTCTCTTGGGCTCGACGTCCTGCAAGGTTATGGCATGACCGAGACCTCGCCGGTCGTCTCCGTCAACACCGCCGACGACAACGACCCGCGCTCGGTCGGCCATGTCCTCGACGGCATCGAGGTCAAGCTCGGCGAGAAGGACGAATTGCTCGTCCGCGGCCCGAGCGTGATGCTGGGCTATTGGCACAGGGAGGAGGAGACGCGCTGCGTCAAGGAGGCCGACGGCTGGCTGCACACCGGCGACCAGGCGCGCATCGAGCACGGCCGCATCACCATCACCGGGCGCATCAAGGACATTCTCGTCACCTCCACCGGAGAGAAGATCGCGCCGGTCGATCTCGAAACCGCGATCCTCGCCGATCCGCTGTTCGAGCAGGCCTTCGTGGTTGGCGAGCAGCGGCCGTTCCTCACTGCGCTGGTGGTGCTCAACGCCAAGGCGTGGGAGCAGGAGCAACGGAGGCTCGCTGGGCTCGGCAAGCAGGGCGAGGGCGGGGAGCGCGCTGCTCTGCTCGCACGGATCGCCACGGCCGTGAAGGACTATCCGGCCTATGCGACGCCGCGTGCGGTGTCGTGGTCGCTGGAGCCGTGGACGATCGCAGCGGGGTTGCTGACGCCGACGCTGAAGAACAAGCGCCCCGCGCTGGAGCATCGCTTCGCCGCGGAGATCGAGCAGATCTATGCAAAGAGGCCGTCGGCGGCGCCGCGGCCGAAATGATCTTCACCTGCCGGCAAGCCGGAAGAGGTGAACCGGGCGGCCGGCGCGCTTACTTGAACGGATCCTGGATCGACGGTGCGGATTGCCGGACGCGGCGCACGCTCACCGGCGTGCCGTCGGAGACGAACAGCAGCTCATACCTGCGGCCCTCATTGTCCGTCGCGGTACAGGTGATGTTCGAGACCTGCTTTGCCGCGAAATTGCCGGTCTGGCGGCAGACGCCGGTGGAGGTCTGCTCGGCCGGCACCGGCAGGCCGTCGACCCTGGGCCGATCCTTGGAATTGAGCAGCATGCGGTCGATCGGCAGCTCGTAGGAATTGTCGTCGGCGCGCTTGCCGTTCTCGCCCGAGAATGAGACGACGTGGTTTTCGTCGGCGGGGTCGTCGACCGCGACAGCGAAATTGACCCGGCCCTTGTCACCATGGGCGTAGGCCACCGTCTTGCAGGCGAACTCGCGACCCGCGATGCGCAAGGTCTTGCACTGTCCCGACATCAGCGCCAATAGGTCGATGAAGGAGTTTTGCGGCTCGGCCCGGTTGTCGACCCTGATGGGAACGGAAGACCCGGCAAAACAAGGAGTTGCGAGAGCGATCAGGCTCGCGGCCAGAACCGGTCGGAAGCAGCGCATCATGGGACTCGCATGGCGCGTGGTGGAAACGGAAAAGTTCCGTGCATCAAACATCGAACCACCAATTGGTTGCGATCCCGTTTGTTGTGCAATGCATGCCCGTCTGCAATACCACCGTGCCACCCGCCGGCGATTTGCGAAAACCGCCTCAACCCCGTCCCCGTGCGCACTTGCCGTCAGGGTCATGTTTTTTTCGTGGCAAGCTTGTCGCCGTCACCGCCCTCCGGCAGTCTTTCCGGAAATCTACGGGGAGGCTTCGCATGGCCAAGGTCATCCCGAGCCGGGTCGCCGGCCGGATCGAAGGCGATTTCGTCGTGTTTCTGATCGGCATGCGCGTCAACAAGCCGTGGGCGCTCCACAAATGGCTGCCGGTCGCGCTCGCCATGCCCAGGATGATCAAGGAGCTGGAGAAGGCCTCAAAGGAGGTCGGCTTCCTCGGCCATACCGAGCTCGGCCTTCTCAATATGGTGCAGTATTGGAGGAGCTTTGATCATCTGGAGCGCTACGCCAGGGCGCACGACGCGCAGCACTGGCCGGCCTGGGTCGATTTCAACCGGCGCCTGAAGGACAGCCGCGGCGACGTCGGCATCTGGCACGAGACCTACAGGGTCCACGCCGGCGACTATGAGGCAATTTACAGCGGCATGCCTCCGTTCGGCCTCGGCAAGGCCGGCGCCTCCGGTGCCATCACCGACGCCACCGACAGCGCACGGCAGCGGCTCGGCGCCGCCTGATCGGGGCATCTCACTGAAGTGCCGCCTGCCAGCGCGCATCGCGCAACGAGGGACGGCGGTGCAGCCGGGCATCGAGCATGGCGCGGGCGCGCCCGAGCTCGCCGCTGCGCATCAAGGCGACGACAAAAGTGTCCTCGATCAGCTCGCGCTGGGCATGGCTGCCGCCGATCCGCACGACCTGATTGAGAACCGGCGTGAGCTCGCGCACGCACCCCGCAAAATCCTCGTCGGCGAAGGCCGTCATCGCGCGGCAGATCGCGGGCACTACGGGGCCCGCAGGCAGCTTGCCGTCGGCCAACCGCTGCTCGATGACGGCAAGCCGCGTGGCGAGTGCTTCGCGATCCTGCGTGGCGGCCGCGAGCAGCGCCATGTGGACGTCGGCAAAGGGGATGCTCGATTTCGGAAACAGTTTTTGCGCGGTGGCGTCAGCCTCGGCCCAGAGCTCTTTGGGCACGGCGTGGCCATAGGCCGACAGGCGCCACAACAGCGAGGCGCCGTCGGTGATCACGTTGAGCGGCGGCGCCTGCGTCATCGACGGTTGCAGCACGTCGGCATAGATCGCAAGCGCGCGCGCCGCATGGCCGTGCTCGAGCGCGCCAAGCGCCTGGTGCCAGCGGATATGGCCGTGCAGGATTCCGGAACGGTCATAGCCGCCGATCCATTCGTCGACGAGACGGTCCGCCTCGTCGATCGAGCCGTCCTCGAACATCGCATGCAGCACGGCGTGGGCGCCGTGCGCGTTCTCGCGTTTCAGACCAAAGCCCCGCTCGGTGATGGTGCGGCCGCGTACGACGTCGCCGTTCTCGGTGATCGCCCAGCCGTAGAGCGTGAGGAACCACCAGTCCTCGCCATAGTGATGCGCGACGCTTGTGCAGAGATCCTGCCGCGCGCGGTCATGATCGGCCATGCCGGAAAAGGCGAACAGGCCGAATGCGCCGAGCGGCAGCGCCAGCACCACCGCATCGCGCGGCCAGGCCTCGACATGCTTCAAGGTCGCGGCCAGCGCTTCGGGCATCCGCCCTTCGGCCGCGAGCGCCAGCGCCTCGACATGCGAGCGTTCGCGCGCCGTGCCGCGCTTTGCCACCAGCTCCCGCGCGAGGCCCGCTTTTGTCCGGGCGAGCTCGCCCTGCTGATAGAAGGAATGCACGCGGGCGCGCGCGATGTACGCGAGCGCGAAATCAGGATCAGATACGATCGCGCGCTCCAGCGCCTCCGCAGTGCCGGTCCAGCCCGCGAGCATGAGGTCGACGCCCTCGCGATAGGCGCTCGCCGCCGCATCGGATGAGGTGGAGATCGGAAGCCCGTAGCGGTCCTGGTGCGCCATGGTTACTCCCGTCACGCTGTCCGCGCACGGCGGCCTTCGATCGGGTAGGCCGGGTCGTTATAGCCCGGGGTCGAGGGATGGCCCGACGTCACCAGAGCGTCGATCAACGCTTCGTCCTCCGCGGTGAAGCGATAGTCGAGTGCGCGGATGTAGTCGTCCCAGTGCGCCTCGGTGCGGGGGCCGGCGATGACAGAGGTGACGAAGGCGGAGTTGAGCACCCAGGCGACCGCGAACTGGCCCGCGGTGATGCCCTTCTTCTCCGCATGTTGCTTGATCTCCTGAGCGAGCTTGAGCGACTCGGGGCGCCACTCGGTCTGCATCATGCGGGTGTCGTTGCGGCCCGCGCGCGTCTCCTTGTCGGGCGGCGCGTCCGGGCTGTACTTGCCGGTGAGCACGCCGCGCGCCAGCGGGCTGTAGGGCACGATGCCGAGGCCGTAATGGCCGCAGGCCGGGAAGTGCTCGACCTCCGGCATGCGGTTCATCGCGTTATAGTAGGGCTGGCTCACCACGGGCCGGTCGATGCCGAGCCGGTCGCAGATGTTGCAGATCTCGGCGACGCGCCAGGCGCGATAGTTCGAGACGCCGAAATAGCGCACCTTGCCGACGCGGATCAGGTCGCCGATGGCGCGCACCGTCTCCTCCAGCGACGTCGCGTGGTCTTCCTTGTGCAGATAGTAGATGTCGATGAAATCGGTGCCGAGGCGCTTCAGGCTTTCATCGGCCGCCTGCAACACCCAGCGCCGCGACAGCCCGCTGCGATTGGGATCATCGCCCATGGGATTGGCAAGCTTTGTGGCGAGCACCCAGGCGTGACGGTTGTCGGCGATTGCGCGACCGACCACCTCTTCCGAGCCGCCCTTGGAATACGCGTCCGCCGTGTCGATGAAGTTGATGCCGGCCTCGCGCGCCTTCGCGATGATTTTTGCAGAATCCGCTTCATTCGTGGGACCGCCGAACATCATCGTGCCGAGGCAGATCGGCGAAACCTTCAGGCCACTGCGGCCGAGCTGGCGGTATTGCATGGGTTCTTCCTCAACGCTTGTGTGGGCACCAGCATAACGATCTCGCTCCGTCATTGCGAGCGCAGCGAAGCAATCCAGATATTCGCTCGCGGAAAGACTCTGGATTGCTTCGCTGAGCTTGCAGTGACGAGCTTGGGGTACGCGTTTGCCATCCTCGCAGGTGTCATCGCCCGCCTTGTGCGCAACTGCGCACTGGAGCGCGCGATCCAGCATTCCAGAGCCGGCGGAGGGATACGGAGAAGCCGCGGCCTACTTGTATGGGCTTGGTCAAGGATGAGTGGTTGTTAGATCATTTCAGATCATCTCCTTGTTCGAAGGAGGCGGACG